>NZ_JBSGZP010000017.1:0-28320 GCF_053611065.1 Streptomyces sp. NPDC054840 | reverse complement strand
GCGCGGATCACTCCGCGCCGGGCCACGCATCAGAGCCAGCCGGGCAGCCACTTGTCACCTGCCCCACCGTGCGCCCGCACCCGGCGGTGACCGCGCAGGCGGCAGCCGCCTCCAGCTGGAGGCCGTTCTCCTCGGGCGTGGGCACCGGCGAGGTCCTCAACGAACACGTTCCCGGAGACCGGTGGCCCTCTTTCGACGCGCGGGCGAGGCGACCAGACCAGCCACGTCTGCTGGGACCAGGACCGGGAACTGCGCGGCGCGCGGCTTGGAATCTTCCGCCTCGGCGACCTCAGCCGCATCGCCCCGTGGCGGCGCGTAACGGCCGGCAGCCGCTCGGTCGCACAGCGCCTACACGGAGAGCCGTTGAGGGGCCGACCCGTACCGCCGACGCAATCCTTGACCCAAACGAGAGTCGCCACAGAGCGTGAGCGACGTGGGCCTTCCTGCATCACGCAGGTACGGCCGGCGGTCGGCACCACGGCAGGCAGAAGGCCGCCTTCCCGACCGGACACGCAGCCCGCCCAGAAGAGCAGGCTCCTCAGTGACGCAACGTCAGATGGAGCGGATGCCTCACCAGGAAACGCATCCCGGTGAGCGTCACACGAGCGTCATTTCAGCGTCAGGATATCGCCCGTAACGCCCACAATGCGCATAACGCACATCGGGAAACCTGCAGGTCAGGCGCCCTTCGCGATCGGCTCCAGGATCGCCACGCACTCCACGTGGTGCGTCCCTGAGAACTCATTAAAGAGTAGGAGACTGGGAAAAATCCCAGGTCAGATCCCCTCGTTTCGTCGACGCAAAGGCTGTGTGCGTCAGAGAGGCGTCACCTCTCCCCATCTACGAGGCTGCTGACCAGCTCAGGCGCATGATCCACGTCCTGTTCTAGGATGGCGAGACCATCTCAGCGGCCCGACGGGCTTCCGCTCCACTTCCGTGGAACCGAAGGACATGCCCCCACCCGCACGAGCTACTTCGTGCTGCCTGGGGGCACTTCCTTGCTGTTCCGTGAGTCCGCGGCGTCGTTGGCCAACCGCACCCATCTTGAAGGACGGCTGGCCGAGCTCCTGAGCGAGAACTTCCTGCACAGGCACCGCCACAGGCCCCACCCGTCGGAGGTGCGCTCCTGGGAGCGCAGCATCCCGGCGCTCACCAACGCGCTCGTCGAAGCCGGGCTCGGTGAAGTCGAGATGTTGCTGGAGTACGCGCTGCCCCTGACCAGCAAGCGCGCGGACGTGATACTTGCAGGTGTTCATCCGAGTACCGGAGAGCCCTCGTACGTGGTGGTCGAGTTGAAGCAGTGGAGCGAGGCCCATCCCGAGGAGGACGATCCGCTGCTGTGCCGCATCGACGCCTACCCGGATCCGGTCCTCAACCCGATCGAGCAGGTTCGCGGCTACTGCGACTACCTCATCTCGTTCAACGGTGCCTTGGAACGGATCCCCGACTCGGTCACGGGAGTCGCCTACCTGCACAGCGCGACCGACTTCGGCGTGGCGGGGCTTCGCGCCGTCGTGGAAGACGATCGGGGCCGGATGTTCACCGGCGACCAGCGCGGAGCCTTCATCGGCTACCTGCGCTCCAAGCTGGCGGCGAAGCCGGGTGCCGAAGCAGCCGACGCGTTGCTGCAGGGTAAGGTCCGACCTTCACGGCAACTGATGGCCGTTGCCGCCGAAGAGGTGCGCAATCGCGAGCAGTTCGTGCTGCTAGACGAACAGCGGCTCGCCTACGAAACGGTCATGTCGGCAGTTCGACAGGCCCGGCGGTCAAACCGCAAGCAAGTCATCGTCGTGGCCGGCGGGCCTGGCTCCGGCAAGAGCGTGATCGCCCTCTCCCTGCTGGGCGACCTCTACCGGCGCGGTGTGCCGGCCCTGCACGCCACCGGTTCGCAGTCCTTCACCAAGACGATGCGCAAGGTCGCGGGTGCCCGCAAGCCCGAGGTGCAACGGCTCTTCCGGTACTTCAACAGCTTCATGGAGGCGGAACCGAACGACCTCGACGTGCTGGTCTGCGACGAGGCACACCGGCTCCGCAGGACCTCTGCCAACCGGTACACAAAGGCAACGCTGCGGACCGGCCGACCGCAGGTGGCAGAGCTGATGGACGCCGCCCGGGTTCCGGTGTTCCTGCTGGACCAGCACCAGGTGGTGCGTCCGGGTGAGATGGGAACCGTGGAACAGATCCAGGCGGCTGCGACCGAACAGGGGCTGGACTGCACGGTGGTCAAGCTAGACAGCCAGTTCCGATGCGGTGGCAGCGACGCCTACCTGCGGTGGGTGGTCGACCTTCTGGGACTCGAAGGTACGGCGCCCACCCCGTGGGAGCCCGACGACAAGGTGCAGCTCTTGACCGCCGACAGCCCCCAGGAGCTGGAGGGCTTCCTGGCTGCGCGGCGTTCCCAGAACTACGGTGCGCGCATCTCCGCGGGCTACTGCTGGAAGTGGACAACAAAGGTCACTTCCAGCATGCACACCCTGCCCACCGACGTTGTCATCGGCGACTGGGCCAGGCCGTGGAACCTCTTCGGCGACCGCGCCTTGCTCGGCGCCCCGCCGGCGCCCCTCTGGGCCACCGACCCTGCCGGGTTCGGACAGATCGGGTGCGTCTACACCGCGCAGGGTTTCGAGTACGACTGGTCCGGCGTGATCATGGGTCCCGACCTCGTCTGGCGTACCGACCGGTGGGTGGTGGACCGAAGCGCCTCCAAGGACCCGTCCTTCACCAAGGCCACCCCGGACGAGGACGTGGACCGCCTGATCCGCAACACCTACAAGGTGCTCCTGACCCGCGGCATGATCGGCACGGTCGTCTACTCGACGGACCCCGAAACTCGCGAGAAGCTCCGCTCACTGATCCCTTCGGCGCTCTGACCCTCGCGAGCGCCGGAGCGCACCCGATGCGGGGCCGGTGCATGCCGCTGTGGAATCCGCACCCTCCGCGGCGACTCAGGAGATAGCATGATCGCGCTGCGCACCTTTCCCGGAAGGTACGAGGCTGTGGATCCTGAGTCCGCCCCAATGAGCTGCGGGTGAGGAACGGTTGTGCCCGTCGTGTGGTGACACACGACGTGAGCGTGGACGCCCGGTAGGGCGTCCCCCTGCCATTCCGATCTCACTGCTTTGGAGTGGCCATGACCTCGGTCGAGTGCAAGCGTGCGCGTCGTGAACGGATCCGCGAGGTCCTGATCGACATCGCCTCCGCAGTCGTCTCCAACCTGTTGGTGGCGGCCCTGATGGCGATCGCAGGTCTGCTCTTCTAGTGCGGGCCGGTGGCGGGCCCGGTGAGCCCGCCACCTCACTCATGCGCCGGCTCTCGTCAGAACAGCCTCATTTCCGGGGCCTGCGGCCCCTGACCCTTCTGGCGTTTCCCCTTGCTCTTGCCCCGCCCTCGATTTCGGCCCGGCCTGGGCAGGTGAGGTGTGCGTGCCTCCACCGGCAAGTTCTCCCAAGTCGGCCGCAGACCATGGATCTCGACTCTGCCCACAAGTTTCTTGAGATAGTTCCGGGTCTCCTGGTCCGTGGAGTAGAGCACGGTGGCACGACTGGCCCGGGTCATCAGCACGTGGTACGCGTGCCGGACGAGGCGCGCGAACCCGTCGTCATCGACGCTGGCGGCCTTCACCTTCGGATCGAACGAACCAGGCTCCGCGACCCGCTTCACGCCCGGCTCCGCGGTCTTGAGTTCCTTGCCCCGCCGAAAGACCCACTGGTCACCGCGGCGCACCATGTCATCCCCCATGAGTACACCGCACCAGTCCCATTCGAGTCCCTGAGCGGTGTACACGCACCCGATCTGGCCAAGGCCGTTCTCGTGTACGGACCAGATCTTCGACGGTGGTGCGTCGTCCTCGCAGAAGCTATCGCTGTCCGCGTTCCACGGCCGGAACCACTCGCCGATACGGACGTCGGTCTCCAGCCTTCGCTCCTTGCCCAGCGGCTTCGTCCACGGCCAGCAGTAGCCCGCGACCATGCGCGCGGACGCACCGGCGAACGCTTCCGTGCGAATGATCTGTTCGAGTTCCTCAGGGGTATCCGCCACTTCGATGTGCATCAGTCCGTCCGGGCGCCATTTACCAGGGTCCTCGCCCGTCACGCCGAGCAAGGCCTTCACCCAACGGACGTAGGCATCACTGCCCCCGCATCGAAACTGTTCCCTCAACTTGTACTCGACGACGAGAGCGTTGTGCCGTTCAGCCGCTTCCTTGATCAGAGCGACGGTTCCGACTTCGTTCGGCCTCACGGACTGCCCCTCGTCCAGGAAGAACACCGTCAGGCGGGACGCGGCCAGGAGTTCGTCCACCTGCGGGCCCGTGCCTTGGTCCTCGGGCTTCCAGAATCGGCTGGTCGACCGATCCCGGAGCCGGTGCGCTTCGTCGCAGATCAGCACGTCCAAAGGCGGGTCGGGCGGGGTGACGAACCCGCTGAAGTAGGTGAACGTCTCCCTGAACTGCCGATCCCCGTAGCCGACGTGTTCCTGAAGTGCGCCGTTGAAGGCCCGGCTGCCACTGGCGTATTTCACGGTACGCCCCTGGGCCTCCAGCTCTGCCTTGATCTGCAGGCCGATGGCGCTCTTTCCTGTTCCCGCCCCACCCGTCACGAGGAAGACCACACGTCGTTCCTCGGGCACCAGCGCCGGATGAGCCGGATCCGGTAGGACCTTCGACGCGGTCTCCAGGACTTGGTCCGCGACCTTCTTCTGCCGCCCTCGCAGGGTGAAGACGGTATCGGCTCCGCGCGACCAGATCATGGCATCGAGCAGCGGGGTATTGCGCAGGCCCATGCTCTGCAGCATTCTCTCGGCCATGGAGGCCGCGCCTTCATCGGCGAAGTTCGCCCTGAAATCGGACAGCAACCGCTCCCGTCGGTCACGCGTGTACACGCGAGCGTAGGGTCCAGTCGGCGCATCCACATCGATCAGACTGCGTACCGATTCCTCCGTGGCGTTGTGCAAGTACGCGAAACCGCCGCATTCGAAGTCGGCGCCCTGAAAGGGACCCCGGAAACTGGTGAACGCCTCGTGGTACGCCTCCAATTGGAGCGTCGGATGCTTCTTCCCCTTTTCGATGCCCGGCACGCGGAGAAGTCCCGCAGCCGCCCGTTCCACCCGACTCACGGTTGACCAGCGTTTCAGCTCGACCAACTGGACGGAGGGCACGTGACGCTCCGGGTGGCGGCCCACCAGAACGACATCGATGAGGCGGGGATCACCGGAGCAGACCTCCTCATCGATCGTGGCCGCACACTCGACGATCATCTCTACGTTGCCCCGTCCCGCCGCGACCAGGTCGTTCGCGAGGCTCACGAGGCTCTCCGCCCATGCGGAACGCTCCGACTCAGAGGCATCCGCTCCCCGGAAGTACCGCCAACGGGCAGCAAGGTGCGGCACCATTCGGTCTCGCGAATCAAGTGTGAGTAGATCCTGCGCAGACAGTCGCAGGAGGAGCATGGACACGAGGTGGTTCCCCCAGGGCACGAGTGACTCGTGCGGGTGGGGGCATGTCCTGTCCAGGAAGCCCGTCGGGCCGCAATTCGGTTGGGGTGATCTTAGACAGGCCCCGGCCTGCCGAAATACGCCACCCCGACTGTCGGCCGGAACCGTGACGCTCGTGGCCGGATCACGCGATACGCGTCACCGGTCTCCCTTGAGGCCCGTCAACATGGAAATTGACGGCCCGTCCCATGCATCCTCATGGCCCAGCGATCGAAACGAATCGCACGGGTTCGGCCAGCACCGCTACCGCAGGCCCCGAGCCGGCCAGGCGCGCGGAAAGTGTTGCTTCCGCCAGCCTCGGTGGCAATGCCTCTGCGAACTTCAGTCCTCGTACGGCCCGCTCATCGACCGCTGGAAGGCAGAGCCGGTCCGCCGCACCTGCGGTGCGACTCTTCCAGGAAGCGGCCGTCACATCCTCACGCAGTCGGATCCAGTGATCGTTGACGCGCTGGCCCGGCACCGCCACCTCATCAAGGGTGGCCGCCAGTGTGGCGTTGGCCCGGTGCCCTGCCCATGTCCACCAGCGTGTGAGGCCGTCGGTGTCCCGGATGATGAGTGTGCCTCCCGGATGAACGCGTTCCAGGAAATGCCCACGCGCTTCATTCAGGGACCGGACCGCCCGCTGTGTGAGTCTGACCGGCGGATCTGCCCCCAGTAGCACTTCGCGTACCGCCCGCGACACTTCGAACGATACCCCGGGGCCGAAGCCGGCGCTGCTCCACTTCGCCTTTCCGCCCCCGTCCACGGGCTCCACGAAGCAGCGCTTCCGCCGCCAGTCGACGTAGGTGACCAGCCAGCTCCGCCCGGCGAGCAGCAGGCGGCGCGGCCCGTTCACCCGCTCGGTAAGAAGGCTGGGGTCGGTCCGACCGATCTCCGACCGGCCGTGCAGCACGGTGAACTGCGGGGGCGCGGTGAAAACTGCCGTCAGCTGCATGAAATGGCGGTGGCCAAAACGGCGTTCGGCTTCAGGTCCGATGAACAGGAGCCCCCCGTCCCGGTCCAGATAGCCCTCGTCAATCAGATGTCGCGCGATCGGTTCGGCAGCGCTACCGAAGGGGCCGAGACCGTTCCACCACTCCTGCCACAGATTCTCGCCGACACGATGCTCCTGCAGACAAAGAGCAAGCAACTGCTGCGCGACGATGTGCCGCGGCTCGGGGGGCGCGATCACGGGCTCTACCCATCCACGCGCCCACTGGAGCAGCAACCCGGCCGCATCCAGAAGCCCGGGTTCGTCCAGCGCCAGGAAGAGGCAGTTTCGCAACGTGCCAGCCCTGCGCCCGGTGCGGCCGAGTCGCTGGAGGAAGGAGGCGACGGAGGACGGGGCATCGATCTGGATCACACGGTCCAGGTCACCCACGTCGATGCCGAGTTCTAGCGTGCTGGTCGAGATGATGACGCAGTCGCGCTCTTCCGCGAAGGCTGTCTCCGCTCGTCTGCGTTCGTCGAGGGACAGCGAGGCGTGGGAGAGGAAGGTCGTGATCCCCTTCGCACGCAGTTTCTCGCCCAGTTCCTCCACAAGCCTTCGTGACTCGCAGAAGACAAGGCGCTTCTCTCCTCTGTGGAGCGAAGCGATGACAGTGGCCGCATTGTCGAGCGAACCGACGTAGTCGAGCTCGATCTCACCCGGTGGTACGACGGCAGCAGTTCCTGACTGCGAATGCGCCGGTCCTGCGAGGTGAGGCGCCACGACCCGGGCCGGCCGCTTCCCTGCGCCCGAGCCCTGGAGCCAGGTGAGCAGGTCCTCCGGGTTGCCGACCGTCGCCGAGAGCCCGATCCGCTGGAGGGGCCGTCCCACCACCCGCTGCATCCGTTCCAGCACCGCGAGGAGGTGCCACCCGCGGTCGTCACCGGCGAAGGCATGCACCTCGTCGACCACCACTGCCCTGAGCCCCGAGAAGAAGGACGTGTGGTCGACGTTGGCGCTGACCAGCATCGCTTCCAGCGACTCCGGAGTGGTCAGCAGGATGTCCGGGCGCTCGGCCAGGATCCGTTTCCTGGCGCCAGCGGTGGTGTCACCGTGCCAGAGCGCAGCCGTACGCCCCAACCAGGAGGTGTAGTTCTCCAGGCGCGGAAGCAGGTTGTTGAGCAATGCCTTGAGCGGGCAGACGTACAGCACCGAGGTGCCGGTCCAGCGGTTCTTCGCCATGCGCGAGAGGAGGGGGAAACACGCTGCCTCCGTCTTCCCCCCGGCCGTCGGAGCCAGCAGCACGGCGTCGTCACCTGCAAGAACCGGGGCTACCGACTCCTCCTGGAGTGGACGCAGGCTGCGCCAGCCCAGTGTGTTGACGATGTGGTGGACGAGCGCAGGGTCCAGCTCGCCGGAGGCGCTCACGGCAACTCCAGCTCGATGTCGTCCGCGCTTCCTGCGGCCGCGTTGCGCTCTGTTTCCGTGAGTTCGGACGAGGTGACGGTGAAGGCGTAGTGCAGCCGGGGGTCGAAGTCCTCGAACTCGTCTACCCGGTCCAGGACGTCGGCGACCAGCTTCCGCAGGAATACCCGCGGTGCGACTCCGACCTTGCCGCCGAGTCCGCCGGTGACGGCCACTGCAAGATCACTGATGTACGCGTCGTCGACCCGCTCGCCGATCCGGTCGGGATGGCGCGCCTCCTCCCGGTACAGGTTCCTCACCGCCCGGCCGAGCTCGCCGAGATGCGGAAGATCGAAGCCCGCCAGACGAAGCTGGACCGCGCGGGGGGAGTCGAAGCGCGGGTCCGTGGTGAAGTCGGTGGCGAGTCGTTGCGCGAGGGGGGCCAGACGCTGAGCGCCTTGCTGGCCGTCGTAGAACGCCGGGGTGCCGGTGATGACGAGGAAGAGTCCGGGGAAGCGTCCGGCGTCGATCTCGTCGAGGAGCTGCCGCAGGGCGTTGAGCCCTTTCTCCCGGACATCTCCTCGAACGCGTTGCAGCGTTTCGATCTCGTCGAGGACGAGGAGCAGTCCGGGGTGTCCACAGTCACGCAGCACGGTCAGGAGCCCCTGGAGAAAGCCCAGCGCCGCGAAGTGGTCGAGGTCGCCACGGACGCCGGCCGCACGGCGCGCAGAGGCCGCGACGGACTTCTGTCCGCCCAGCCAAGCGATGAGAGCTTCGGCGGTGGCTCCGTCCCCAGCCGCAACGGCCCGCCGATAGCCGCGCAGCGCTGCGGCAAAGGCAGGCGTCGTGCGGGCGACTTCCGCCAGCCGTCGTTCCATCAGTGCGTCGACTGCCTCGGCGAGCCCTGCCTCGTCGTCCTCGTCGGCCTCTCCGGCGTCGAGGACCTCCTCCTCCAAGGTGTAGAACCACGAATCGACCACGGCCCGCAGGGCACTGGGCTGATGCGTTGCGGTGGTCAGTCGCTCGGTCAACCTGCGGTAGACCGTCTCCAGCCGGTGCAGCGGCGTCTCCGTCTCGGAGATCTGCACTTCGGCCGTGGCGAGGCCTGCCCTCTTCGCGCGTTCGGCGAGCCAGCGGGCGAAGAACGTCTTGCCGGAACCGTAGTCACCACGAATGGCGTGGAAGGCAGCGCCGCCCCGCGAGGCCGTCGCCAGATCGTCGTCGAGTGCCGCCTCGAATCGGCCGAGGCCGACCGCGAGGAGGTCGAGACCCGCTTGGGGTACGGTTCCGCGCCGCAGCGCGTCGATGACCTCGCGCCGCCGGACCGCGCTGGCCTGGGACAGCGGGCCCGTCATCGTGACCCCTGAGTCGGCAGGAACTGACCGCGCAGCAGCGTCTCGTCGAGTTTCACCGTGTGACCGCCGTCGATGAACCCGAGGACGGGGTACCCCTCGACGTTCAGCAGCCGCTGGACCGTGACGACGAAGCCTTCGATGTTTCGTCGCACGCGTCCGGTTGCCGAAATC
Source organism: Streptomyces sp. NPDC054840 (assembly GCF_053611065.1). Classification (NCBI taxonomy): domain Bacteria; kingdom Bacillati; phylum Actinomycetota; class Actinomycetes; order Kitasatosporales; family Streptomycetaceae; genus Streptomyces; species Streptomyces sp. NPDC054840. The sequence goes on along the minus strand of NZ_JBSGZP010000017.1, from coordinate 18,993 downwards.
GCTGCCGCCAGGGCCGCCGGGGACATGGTGCCGCCCGCCGCGACCAGCTCATCGATCACGGCTGCCACGATCTTTGCTTCCGGCGCCTTGCGCACGTACGCCTTCTGCGCCTCGTAGACCTCACTCGCCACCACTTGGTCGCCGAGGCTGAGCGGTGCGGCAAGGAGTTCCTCGCCCCCGCGGCCGTCGGCCGTCACCACGTCCGCGTCTGTGAACAGTTCCTCGGACTGCTTCGGAGTCTTGCTCTGCTTGGGCTTCGGAGACGTGCCTTCGCTTGACGGAACGGGCTCCGCCGACGGCGCGATGGCGGCAGAGGCCCGCCACCACAACGGTGCGGCCTGCTCCCGGGGAAGCGGATCCCAGCCCTGAGGCGCCAGCTCGGCCGAGGGCGCAAGGACCAGCACGGGCACGGTCACCTCGGCCAGGGCGGCGCCGCCGTGGTATCCGGCCCGGCGACCCGAGTAGCGGATGTTCTCGCGCCAAGGCACGACGATCGTCCCGGCCCCGTCCAGCACGCGGGGACCGCTGAGGTTCACTTCCCCTTCCTGGGCGTCCGTGCCGGGCCGCCAGCGGGCGGATCCGACCGGGCCGGTCACCTCGACCGGGCCATTGCCCGGTTCGCGCTCCAGAACGTGCCCGTGGTCGGACGTCAGGACGACCGGCCGGCCGTAACTACGGGCTGCGGCCAGCAGCTCGCGCAGGTACGTGACGTCGTGCAGCGACCACGCGGTGCGCTGGCCCTGCTGCCCGGAGTCGAGGGCGTCGTCGATCGTGTTGAGGACAACTCCGACCACGTAGTCCGAGGCGAGGGCGAGAAGCAGTTCCGGGGCGAGGAAGTGCCCGGCGTCGCCGCCGATCGAGGCCTTGTGGAAGAGCTGCGCGTCCTTGCGGCGCTTCCTCCAGAAGGCAGCGAAGCCCGATGATTCCACCGACTGACCGCCCGCCACCGCGGACCCGGTCAGCAGTGAGGCCCTGCTCACCTGGGTCACCGAGGGGAGCATCGTCACTGCCGCGAGGCGCTGTGCGGGTTCGCCCTGTGCCGGACGCGGAATGACCTCCCGCCAGCCCTCGCGTTCCGTTTCCTCACCGAGCTGGGCCGCGACGGCACTGTTCATGCCGTCCAGCACGATGACGAGTGGAGGCGCGCCGGCGGCCAGCGGTCGCACTACGGTCTCCAGAACGTTCTCGACCACCAGAGCGCCGCCCGGCTGCTGAGCAGTGGCATGGAGCGTCCAGCCGGCCAGCTGCCGGGCGAAAGCCTCATCGAGGACTTCCCGACGGTCCCGCCCCTCGGCATACAGCGCACGCAGGTGCCGTGCAGCCTCCCGGTCGCCGCCGGGATCTCCGCTCCACAGCACTGTGAGTGCCCGGTCGGCCCATCCCCAATCGGCTACATGCGCTGCGACTCCCGCCGCCACCCCGGGGACGGCGGGTACTGGCAGGCGCAGCCAGCGTGCGAGACGTACGGCCATCTCCGCGACCCTTACCCGGTCGGGGAAAAGCCCGGCCAGGGCATGCCCGGTCAGGTCTGCGAGTTCGTTCTCGCCCGCGTCCGGTGACTGGCGGGCCGCCGCGATCGCCGCCCCCAGCTGGGCTGCGAAGCTGGAGGGGAGGAAGCGGCTGGCGGCCAGGCCTGTCGTGAGACCCGCGTCGCGTGCCAGCTCATCAGCCCGGTCGAGTACCGCGAAGACGCGCTGTCTGGCGCTGTCACTGCTGCGGGCCTCGGAGATCCAGCGGATCAGGGTCCCTTCCACCGCATCGGTGAAAGCGGTGAGTTCGGCGCGCCGGGGGCGTGCCTGACCGAAGAGGCCGCCGACGGCGAGGACCGTGTCCGGGCTCGCAGCCGGATCGCGCAGTGCTGCGCCGAGCAGCCCGAGTGCCATGGCGTCCGTCCCCCGCCCCGTTTCCGCGAGCGCGAGCAGCACCGGTACGGCCGGGCCGGCGACCTCGCCGAGCCACTTCTTCAGCTCGCTCCGCTCGACCTCCTTGAGTTCGGCGAACCGGCGGGGTCCTGCGGTCGTGCGGGACCAGGCGAGCAGGGAGTCCGCGTCGATGGCGGTTTCCCTCGACGTGTCCGCGGAGCCTGCGGGCCGGACCAGCCCGAGGCGTTCGACGACCAGGGCGCGCAGGGCCGAGTCCCGGGTGAGTACTCCTGCGGCTCTCGGCCAGCCACCTTCGGCGGGTTCGGCGTCAAGCAGAGCTTCCAGCAGCCAGTCCTCGCGGTACATCCGCATGTCCAGGCCGGCGGCACCGAAGCGCTGCAGGACGATCTCGGCCCTGTCCACCGTGAGCGTGCGCCGGCGCACCGCGTGTCCGCGCAGGTCCCAGCCGAGGTCTGCGTCGTCCACTCCGGTGGTGACCACGAGCAGGCTGCCCGGGGCCGCGTCCGTTCGGTGCTCCTGCCACGCGGCGAGAAGCCCGAGGACGGACGACTCGTCGCGCACACTCACGCGCCGCGGCTCACCGCCCACCGTGGCCGTGAAGGCACCGGTGGCCCCCAGTGCGTAGCGGCCGTGAATCAGCATCAGAGAGCGGTCGCGCAGCGCGGAGGCGTTCTTTTCCAGCAGGGCCTCGATCGTGCGGCGGCCGACCTGCGGAAGAGGTTGGGCCATCAGTTGTCAGCCTCTTCGGTGTCGGCCGCACCCGCATCGGCCTCGACGACCTGCCACAAGACCTGGACGCGTGCGCCGGGATGGGAGGTGAGGAAGGTGTGGAGCTCGCTGCTGAGATCCGCGACGGTGGCAGCCAGACTGGCTTCGAGCCGCGTCGGCTCGACGAGGTACGTGCCGTGGGAGCCCTTCGGGCCGGGGGTGGGTGCGATCGGCGGGGTGGGAGCAGGCGCCGGCCACTGCGTTCCCTGCCGGGGGTCCACCACCTGCGGAGAGACGGTGGGCACGGACGGCTTGCCGTGCTGCGTGAGCCGGATGTCCTCGGCGGTCGGCTGCACCGGGGCCGGCTGCGGCGTCGTCGGCTGAGCCGCCTGCGCGAGCCGAGTGGCCTCCCGCATCAGCGCCATGGCCGATCCCTGGATGCCGGCGAGGACCGGGGCGAGTGACTCGTCCGGAGACTCGTGGCTGTTCGCCACACGGCGGACGGTGGCCAGGAGACCGCGGGCCCGGTCGCCGACGGAGTCGTCACGTGTCGACAACTCGTGGACCGTGTCGAGCAGGGGCGGCCACTCCTCGGAGTGGAGCGCGGAGAGCACATCGGGTGCCTGCTTGAGAGCAGCCCCGATCTCCTCGTCGCCGACCTCGTAGGCGACGCTTGCGATCTCCTGCACCACAAGGGTCGGATCACTGGTACGCAGTACGCGTGCCATGAGATCAGCGGCAGCCTTCAGGGACTGCAGTCGCGGCGCCTGCGCGCCACCGGGCCCCTCCAGGCCCAGGCGGCCGGCGTGCTTCTGCAGCAGGTCGCGCACCCCTGCAACGGCCTTGCGGTGTTCGTCCGCGACGCTCCGCACCTTGGTGGCGAGTTGCGCGACGTTACGGGCGAAGAGCACCGGCGAGACGTGCACCCCGAAGATGACGCCCGCCCGGCGCAGGGCGCTGCTGAACGCGTCGTCGTCCGGCAGCGGCACAGCCCGCAACCCGTAGCCGGGGCCGATCTTGTCGAGCTCCGGCGCCTGCGGCAGCGTGGAGGTCTGGTAGATCCACGTGCGGTCGTCAAGCAGGGCGTAGGAGGCGATGAGCAGGTTGCTCACGTGCCGGTCGAGCCCTTCGTAACCCATCTCGGAGATCCAGGTACGGATGGTCTCCACGGCGATGTCGCCGTCGGCATCGGCACTCTCCGCCGCCCGCTTGTTGATGCGCAGCCGCCAGTCGTTGGTGACGACGAGGGGACCGTCGTGCACCTCGCCGAGACCGAGGGCGTGCACGATCTTCCGGACCTTCTCCAGATGGTGGCCGTCGACCACCACGCGGCGCGACCCGTCCTCCATCGCCCGGGTGATCCATTGGAGAGTGGTCTTGAGGTCGCCCAGCGTGATGGCCTTGCGGCTCAACCGGGGGTCGAAATCCGGGTGCTTGGGATAGCGCGCCGCGTACATCTCGTCGGCGAGCACCAGCAGGTTCTTCTCGAAGTCGATGGAAGGCTCGGGCCGGGTCCGCTCGAAGCCGCGCTGGAGGGAGATCAGGTGCTGCCCCTCCGGCACCTGCGCCCCGACCGTCCCGGGCTCTGCCCGGTTGATCCCGTACAGCTCCAGGAGCGAGGTGGTGAGCCGCTCTGTGAGGCTGTCCCGCGAGGCCTTGAGCTGGTTGCGGATCTGAGTGCGTTCCTCTGCGGGGCGGGTGGCCGTGTGGTCCTCCAGCCGGTCCCGCTCCAGCAGGTAGTTGATCTTCAGGAGGCGGCCGAGCTGCCGCCCCGTCTGCTCAGAGAAGAAGTCGGGCAGCCAGACGAGGACGGGCTCGTTCCAGCCTGCCCGCCTGAGCTTGTCGATCCGCTGGAGGTCGTCCATTGGCGAGTGGTCGGCGTCGTCGAAGGGGTAGTCGAAGACGATGCGGATGTTGCCAGGGAGCTGCGGCGTGAACTCCTCGTCCGGCAGGTGGCTGTCGCGCACGTTGCCGAAGACGAACTCGACCCCGCGCTTGGTACCGCGCCAGACGACTTCCCGCTCGCAGACGAAGGACTCGGTGTCCTTGACGCCCAGCGCCCGCCACAGCTGGTCCTTGATCCACTGGCGGCGGTACCCGAGCTGGTCGGCGGCCCCCTGGACCTCTTCGAGGAGGGGCTCCACGTCCAGATCCGACAGGTGCAGGTGGAAGACGGGGTCGCTGGTGTCCCCCTCGCTGCGCAGCTCTCCGTCGTAGTCGACCTGGAGGTCCCGCAGCCGCTTGACGGCAACGGAGCCGGCGTCCCCGACCCGGGTGCGGATCGCGCCGTGGTTCAGCGCGGCGAGCCGACTGCCGGTGAGGCGGGTCAAGGCGGGCACGTTGGGGGCAAGGGCGGCCAGCAGCAGCGTCTTGACCAGCCGGTCGTCGGTCTGGAAGCGCTTGTCGTCCTTCGACTTGTACTTCTCCAGGAGGGTGTCCTTGACCCGGCCGTGGAAGCGGTGTGCGATCTCCGACTCGCGGCGCAGTTTCGGCGTGAAGGCCGCACCGGTGCGGTCCGCGATGACGTCGTACAGGTCTCCGAGCGGGATCAGCTCTCCGAGCTTGAGGTCGTCTCGACGGCGGCGCAGCAGCTCCTGCACCAGCTTCAGGCCGGTCCGCTCGCGCTGCAGGGCGCCGGAGAGGTCGACGAGTACGTTCAGCAGCGCCGGGGAGAGCGGGTAGAGCTCGCGGAAGTCGTCCCAGCTGGCCTCGGTACGGCCCTGCGCGTCGAGGAGGACCTGCCGTACCTCGTCGTTCGACGACTCCACGATCTTGAACGCGTCGTCGCGGACGGACTCCATGCCCGGCTTGGGTGAGAGCACGCGGTGCTTGATGATCTCAACGAGATTGCTGTCTTCGAGATTGACGACGTCGAAGCGCTCGGCGAGGTACTCGATCTGCTGCTCGAGGTTCTCTACGTCGGCACCCGCGACATCGCTGCCGATGAGCTGGGACAGGTCCCGCTGGCGGGAGATGAACGACACGATCGGCACCGGACGTCCGCTGTCCGCGGACTCGATCAGCTTGACCAGCCGCTGGACCTGGTCCCGGACGAAGTCCTGCTTGCCCATGTTCGCCTGGAGCCACAGCACCAGCTCGTCCAGGAAGAGCACGACACCGGTGTAGCCGAGCGACTGGGCATGCCGGGAGATGATCTTGAGGCCGTTCTCCAGCGGTACATAGGCCCCTGCCTCGCCGCGGACGCCCTGGGCGTACGAGGCCATGGGCCCGGCCAGCAGAGCCGAGACCAACGCCTCACGGTACGGGTCGTCGTCGGCGGAAGCGGTGAATGCCCGGTCGAAGTCGGCGCCGGTCCAGCCGCCCGCAGCCGGTACGCCAGCACCTGTGTCCAGCGGCGGCATGTCGTCGGGATCCGCTTCCACGGGCGCGGCGCTGCTGGGAACGAGCGCAACCGCCCCCTTACCCAGCCACTGCAGGAACTTCGCATCGTCGGCCAGGAACGCACGCTGGGCCTCGGCGTCGGCGAGCAGGGCGTCGGCCCGGAAGACCGGGGGCAGCGGCTGGTCGGGGTGGAGCTCGCGCACGGTGTGCACGTAGCCGCCCAGCAGCGCCGAGTCGAGGTCGGTGGAGCCGACGAGGTGGTAGGGGATCATCAGGAACCGGCTCTGCCGCAGCCAGTCCTGGTGCGGCGCGACCACTTCCATGAGGCGGGGCTTGGCATAGACCGCGGAGTGGTTGTTGAGCACCGCGTGCAGCACGGACAGGAAGTGGCTCTTACCCGAACCGAAGGACCCGTGCAGGTAGGCCGCGTGCGAGTTCCCCGTCCGGACCCCGTTCGACACGATGCTCAGCGCGTGCCGGAAAGCACCCTGGAGCTGCTCGGTGACGACGTACTCGGCAACGCGAGCATCGGTCTCGCTGAATCCCTGAGAGAGCTCGATCTTGAAGTCGCCCGCATGGACGTCTTCCTTGATGTCGATGACATCCTTCAGGAAGAGCTCGCTCGTAGGCATCAGGCGATCAGTCCCTCGGTCGGTGGCTTGGCGTGCGTCACACGGTGTGCGCTGGTCGGCACGCCTCAATCTTGCCAGGCCCACGGCGGGCGGAACCCGGCCCTCGCAAGATCCACGCCACTCCACGGCACCCTCGGTCACTTCTCCCCCTTCACGGGTCACGCTCCGTGCCGCTGGGTAGATTGGCCGCCGGGGTACGGGGTTCCGACGGGGTGGGGGCGGTACGTGGGGTGGCGCGAGGAGATCGCTACGGCGCTCGGCGAGTGGATCGCGATCGAAGGCGGTGCGGGCAGGCAGCCCCGATGGCAGCGCATCGCGCGCGCGGTCCGCACCAGCGAGCCCGGAGGGTTCGCGGTGGACCTCCGCGGCTCCGACATCGGCCCGGACCAACTCGACGGCCTGAGGCTCTCCGGCCCCGAAGCGAACGACATCGAGACGAAGGGATTCTCCGTCTCCGAGGCCGTGCAGAACGGCTCGCTGCTCACCCTGCGCGTGGCCGAGTTCGCCGAGGTCGCGGACCCGCACCTGTGGATGCTGAAGCAACCGCCCACCTTCCTCATCGAGGCACTGCGCGACGGTATCGCCGGGCTCGGCGAAGCCCCTCTGGCCACCGCACTGGCCGGCCGGGCCATCGGCGGGAGACCCGCGCAGGATCCGGACCCGCCCGGTTTCCATCCTGCGCAGGGGGACGCGTACCGAGCCTGCCTCGGCTCGGGCCTGATGCTGGTGTGGGGGCCGCCAGGCACCGGTAAGACCACCGTCCTCAAGCGAGCCATCGGCGACCTGATCGCCCGGGGCGACCGGGTCCTGCTGGTCTCCGCCACCAACATCGCCGTGGACAACGCCCTGCTCGGAGTGGTCCGGGAGCAGCGGCACAGCCCCGGTGACATCGTCCGGGTCGGCCCGCCCCACCTGCGGGAAGTCGCCGAGGACCCCTCGGTGTCCCTGCCGCTGATGGTCCGCGAGCGCCTGGCGGAGGTGGCCGAGCGCCGCCGGGCGGTCGAGGCCGAGCTGGTTTCCGTCCGGGACCGGGCCGAGCAGCTGGCCGCCCTGGACACGGTTCTGGCCGGTTTCGATCCCTCCGCCTACTTCGCGGCGCTCAAGCTGCTGCGGGCCCCGGGCCAGGACCTGGATTCCGCTCAGGCGCGGGTCACCTCGGTCGAGGCCCGGTGGGCGGAAGCGGAGGACAGCTTCGAGGAAGCCGCCCGGGCGGCGCAGGAGGCGTTCGACCGCAGCAAGGCCACGGATGCGTACCGGGAGCGGTGGGACCAGGTCGACGAGCTACGCAAGGAGCAGGCCCGGGTCCGGCTGGCGGCGGAACGCCGTGAAGCCGGCGCGCTGCTCTCGGAGGACTCCTGCGGTGAGCTCCGGGAGCAGTTACGGGAGCTCGAAGCCCTGGGTTCCGTGGCCCGGTGGCGCAAGCGAGAGAAGATCACGGAGCTCCAGCAGCGGTTGCGCGACGCTGAGCGTCAAGCGTCCAGCGACCGTCGTGCGGCAAGGGACGCACGTACGACGGCAACCACCCACATAGCGACGCTCGACACGCAGATCGCGGCACTGACAGCTGGCATCCCGTACACCCTGCAGCAGATCAACAGCCTCGCAGCCGATGTGGAAGCCAAACTGGCGGCGGCGGAACGCGCCCAGGAGACGTGTGAGGCCTGGGAGCGGGAAACGGCGAAAGCCGCCCAGGCTGCTTCGCAAGCGCAGGCGGCGCACGATCTGACCGCGGAAGCCGTCCGGTGGGGCTGGCCGCAGCGGTACGACCGGGCTCAGCGACTGCGCCCGGTCGTGGCAGCCAACGCCGCCGGGCGCCCCGCCCTGGAGAAGCAGTACGAGGAGGTCCAGGAGGAGTACGAACGCCTCGCCCGCAACGCCCAGGGCGAGATCATCAAGGACGCCAAGCTGGTCGCCACCACCCTCGCCAGGTTCCGCACCAACCGCGCGGTCTTCGAGGGCCCGTACGACGTCGTCCTGGTGGACGAGGCGGGCGCCGCCACCCTGCCGGAGGTATTGCTCGCCACGGGAAAAGCCGGCCGAGCCGCCGTCCTGCTCGGGGACTTCATGCAGCTGGGGCCGGTCATACCGCCTTCCCTCAAGGACCAGAAGCGGGACGACATCGAGCGGTGGCTGCTCCCCGACGTCTTCCAGCACTGCGGGATCACCGAACCGGCGGACGCCCAAGCGCACCCGGCCTGCGTCACCCTCACCGAACAGCACCGCTTCGGACCCGCCGTGATGAAGCTGGCCAACGACCTGGCGTACGGCGGCGTGCTGCGCGGCGGCAGCCAGGCGCGGGCGGCGCGGTCGGCGGACGACCCCGAGATCGTCCTCATCGACACGGACGGCCTGCACGAACTGGCCAGGGCACATCTGACGGGCAGCCGGAAGGGGTGGTGGCCTGCAGGCTCGCTCATCTCCCGGGCGCTGGTGGAGCTGCATCGGGAGAACGGCGAGGATGCGGGCATCGTCACCCCGTACGGAGTCCAGGCCGAGGCCACCCTGGAAGCTCTGCGGGATGCAGAGGGCTCCGGGCAGCCCCTGGCCGAGGTGGGTACGGCACACCGTTTCCAGGGTCGTGAGTTCGACGTCGTCATCTTCGACACCGTGGAGGGCGCCGACAGCCGGGAACTGTGGATGGCCCTCGCCCACCGCCAGCCCGGAGCCGACGAGTGGCGGCGCAACGGCGTCCGCCTCTTCAACGTCGCCGTCACCCGCGTCAAGACCCGGCTCTACATCATCGGCAGCTGGGAACGCATCCGCGGCGCGAAGGCAGGAACGGCCTTCGCCCAGCTGGCCGGGATGATCGGCACCCCGGGCGTCCGGCGCCTCCAGGCCAAGCACCTGGTCACCCCGCCGCACGCGCCCCCCGCGTACCGGGGAGAGTTCGGAGCCGCGCTCGCCGAGGTGTTGAGCAGGCATGTCGAGGTGACGGGCATCGAGGACGAGCGTGATTTCTACCGCACCTTCACGGACCAGATCCGGCAGGCGCGCGAGTCGCTGTGGCTGTGGTCCCCGTGGGTGGCGACCCGGCTCCGCTCGCTGCTGCCCGAACTGCGGGACGCGGTCGCCCGCGGAGTCCGTGTCACCGTCTTCATCCGCGACGACACGGACAAGCTCCAGCGCCAGGACAACAACCAGTCGCTCATCACGGACCTGCGCGCCGTGGTCCACACGGTCGTCCCGATGCACATGATGCACCAGAAGATCGTGGTGATCGACGCGCGCACGGTCATGCTCGGCAGCCTCAACGTGCTCTCGCAACGCGACACACGGGAGGTGATGTTGACGATGCGGGGCTCCCACTTCGCCCGGAAGCTACTGGAGCACGAGCACGCGGAGATCTTCTCCCGCCCGCCGAAATGTGCCCGGTGCAAGGGCACGGAGATCGAGATCCGCCGCTACAAGCACCGCAACTGGGTCTGGCGCTGCTACGCCACCGCCTGCAAGACCACCGCGTCGGGAAGCTCGAACGCCTGGACCCAGGACATCCGGCTGCCGGGCTCGCGCTGAGCACGCGTTCAGCGGGGGTACGGCTGCTCCGGGCTCAGGGGGCAGTCGGCCCAGACGGTCTTGCCCGGGCCGACCCGGTCCCGTACGCCCCACCGGAGTGCGAGAGCGTCAACGATCACCAGACCCCGGCCACCGTCCTCGCCGGGAACGGGCGGGTGCTCGGCGGGCGGCGCCGCGGGCCGGCGGGGGTGCGTGTCGGACACCTCGACGCGCACGGCGCTGCCGTCGGAGGTGAGCAGGAGCCGCAACTCGAAGTCCCGTCCCGGGACCCGGCCGTGCAGCGCGGAGTTGGAGGCGAGTTCGGCGACGACGAGTGTGAGCCCGTCGAAGGCGGCCGAACCGCGTGGAATGCCCCAGGCAGCTGCCTCCACTCCGGCCAACAGCCGGGCGAGCCGCGCGCCGCGGCGGGTGGCGGAGAAGCGCTGGGTGAACACACGTACGGTGACGGGGGCTTGGGTGTGGGGAGCTGTCATGAGCTTCAGCGTTCCGGCCACCGGACCTGCTCGGCAGGGATGACACTGGTACAGATCGCTCTGTACTGGTTCACGCACTGGACTGGGCGGGTAACTGCCCGTGACCATGGGTCGGTCGGGCGGGTGCGCGTGCGGAGGGGCGGCTGTGTGATGAACGAGGACCACGGCGGCGGTACCAACAACGAACCAGAACTCTCGGACAGCCTCAAGACCTTCGGGGCGGTGCTGAAGGTCCTGAGGGAGGAAGCAGGCCTGACCCAGGAGGAATTCGGCCCGCGGGTGCGCTACTCGGCGCACTACATCGCCAAGATCGAGCAGGGCAAACGCTTCCCGCCGGGCGACCTCGCCAAGCGGGCGGAGGACCCGCTCGGGGTGGTGCCGGGGAAGGTGCTGGCAGCGGCTGCGCGAAGCCTGACGCGGAAGGCGGGACTGGCGTCGCGGTTCCACCAGTGGGCGGGCATCGAGGAAGACGCGGTGTCGCTGTACGCCTACGAGTGCCGGGTGATTCCGGGGTTGTTGCAGCCGGAGCCGTACATCCGGGCGGTCTTCCAACGGCACCTCCCGCCACTCACGGAGGACCAGTTCGATAGCCAGGTCGCTGCTCGACTGGCCCGGCAGCGGCTGCTGACCGAACGTCCGAACACCGCCTTCTGCTTCATGATCGAGCAGGCCTTGCTCGAACGTCGCCTGGGTGGTGTCGAGGTGACGAGGGCACTGGTTGACTGCCTACTGGAAAAGGGGCGCCTCCGGAACGTGGAGATCCTGATCATGCCCCTACGCCAGGAGGACCATTCTGGCTTCGAGGGATCGATGTACTTGGCCGAAACACCGCGCAACCAGTGGCTCGGCTACGTCGAAGGGCACGACAGCAGCACAGTCATCAGCGACCCCAAACAGGTCAGCCCCATGCTCCAGCGCTATGGCAAGATGCGCTCACAGGCTCTGAGCCGTCAGGACACCGCGAGCCTGTTGGAGCAGATGCGAGGAGCGCTATGAGCACCACTGAACTGGCCTGGTTCAAGAGCAGCTACAGCGGCGGCGGCGGCGACAACTGCGTCGAGGTCGCCGTGTGTCCCGAAGCCATCCTCGTCCGGGATTCCAAGGACACCCGCCTGCGACCGCTGGCCGTATCCCGCGACGCATGGTCGGCCTTCGCGGCGCACACCGCTGACACCCACCTCTGAGACAGACCAACCGGGTGGCGACAGCGCCCACGCCGCCACCCGGTTGCCTGGCCGCTACTCGTCGTCCAGAGCCGTCTGCCGGGCGGGCTTGCGCCCCCGCGTCTTCTTCACCGGCCGCCAGGCGATGAGCTCTGCCGCACCCACCTGATGCTTGCGCAGCTGATCCTCGTACTCGGCCACCAGTTCCTCGGCCGGAACGTCGCCCCACTCGTCGTCGTACTCGCTGTGCCACTGAACGACCCACGGCATGACCTCACGCAGGCCGGCCAGCAGCGGAACGATCCGCTCGGTGTCCCAGCCGTCCCGGGTGGTACGCGCCTTGAGCAGGTCGAACAGCGCCTGAGCCTGATCCTTGTGGTCCCACCCGGCCCAACCCAGCATCAACGTTGAGTCGGCGTCCGGACCGGCCTCGGGGTACGAGATGAAGCGCTCCTTGGGCACGTCGAGCTTGCCGCGGTTCGACCAGTAGGAGGCGCGCAGGAAGTCAGAAGGCTTGTACTTGGCTGGCGGGTCGATTTCTAGCCGCTGCCTCGTCCGGTCCTCCTTGCGTTGCAACTCCCAGACGTCTTCCCACTCCTTGCGCGTGCGCAGACCGGAATCCTTGTAGCGCATCGCAGCGAGGAAGGGCACGTGTTCGTCGGCGACGACCTCGGAGAGCACCTGGGCGAGCGCCAAGTCGGGCTTGCCGAGGTGGTCGGATGCGTAGAGCGCTGCAACAGAGGTGAAATCTTCGTCCGTGCTGAGCTGATCGGCAAGGTTGTTGACGGTCATGGGCCGAGGACGCCGCAGCCCGTCGCGGACCTCGTACCAGAGGTCAGAATTCTCCATCCGTTCGAGCAGCCAAGTCCGCAGCGCCGCCCGCTCCTTCTTCTCCCACGGCTCGGCGGACCAGCGCCGCTTGTGCTCGGGGCGCTCGATCAGCCCGATGCCCTTGGGCTGACGGTTGATGAGGTCGATGCGAGCCTGGACGATGTCGCGGTACCAGTCCGGCCAGTGGGTAGGGATTTCTACAATGCGGCTTGAGTGGTGGCGCTTGAACCACTGCTCCACGGCCTCATCCGTATCAGCTCGCTTCGCGATCACGATCTCAAACGCGCGCTCTCCCAGACGAACCTCAGGTGGGGCAATACCTTCACGACGAGGCGTCACGGTCCGCGCTACTTCAGCGTCACCGAGCAACCCATACAGGCCGTACACCTGCCAGTCCAGTTCTTCCTGGACTGCAATCATCCGCTGATGGATGTGCACGTATCTGTCACGAGCTTCATCAAGCACTTCCCGGAGGGGCACTCCTCGCTCGACAAACGTTCCGGGCTCCAAGGTTGCCAGCTCTTGGGCAAGCGAATCGAGCTCCCGGCCCAACTCCAGCGGAAGGCGCTCAGGGAGTGGAAACTCCTGGAGCTTCGTGCCGGTGAACTCAAAGAAGCTCTCCCACGCGTAGCGCCCTGTAGAACGCTCACCACCTCGATTCCCCTTGTCCTGGCTGACCTGCTTCAGCCAAAAACAAGCAGTCGACGAGTTTAGGGCTCCCAGCAATTCCAGATACTCCTCCTCTCCAGCATTACCAGGAAGTTTAATCACTGGAGCACTCTGCTTAAATACCCTCCCTCCACGATCCAGCGCAAATTGATTATGTGTCGCGACGAAGGCGAAGGAAATACCCAAGGGGACCGAGTATCGTTCCGGATGCCAGCGACTCCACTCGTACCAAGTCAGCCCGATTTCCTCGTGGGTGCCCCCCGGCTCACGCCGAATCCGAAGAATACTCCTACGCGGCCAGAGCAGGCGCGCAAGATTCTGATCGGAATCGTCCGCAATCAAACCCTCCCCATACGGGAAGAGAGCTTCCGTTTCCGGCCGTACGCCCCAATCTCGAATCGCCGTCCCTTCAACCAAGGGAACAAAATTAGACGGTCCGACTCCGCGGCGAACCCAATTTCCCAGAGGGGCAAAATATGCTTCGTCGGCGCCAGTGTGAGCAGTGCGTCCGATCAGTCGGACGCGACTCCCCAGTAGGGAACTCCGCGCGGATGACAAGCGGGAAAGCAGCCCTGCGGCCCCTCCGCCACTGAGGGACCAAGGAGCGTCAGCGAAGCTAGCGCGCTCCAAGTCATCGACGGAGACCCAGGCGGACTCACTGCCAGGCCGCCGATACTGATCCTTGATGGCGCGCCAAACCTGCCCATCTGCCGCATTGGACGGCTGGTCGGGCTCACCACGCACGCCGAGAACGGCCCGGACCCTACGATTCTCTCCCGGCACTCGATTCCTACCTACCAGGATGACAGTAGGCGTGCCGTGACCAGGAATGTAAGCACCCGAAGTGTCGATCACATGCGACAGCTCAACACGAAGCCGAAAGAAGACCTGGATGAGATCCCTGCCGAACTCGCGCTTCATGAAGGAATTCGCAGTGATCTGCCCAACAAATCCACCACCCCCCGACACACCACCCACTCCCTTGAGCGCCAATTCAAAGAGCCGTTGCGCGAAAGGAACGGAGAGTGCGTACTGGCCGATACTCGCGTCATACCCCTTCTTATAGTTCTCCTTCTCCTGCTTGTCTTTGACCGTGATGTACGGCGGATTCCCCACCACCACGTGGTACGACCCCCGCCCCAGCAGGTCCGCCCGCTTCGCGTAGTCCCACACGTCCTCCGTCGAGTACGCGAAGGCGCCATCGCGCCCTACAGACATCTCCGCGAACAGCGTGTCCAGGTCCGTTTGGATACCCGCCGCATCCCGCCCGTGCAGCAGCGAGTCCCCCACCGCCACGTTGATCGGGAACCGTGGCGCGTCCGCTAGCCGCCGCGAGCCCGCCGCCCGCATAGCCGCGACCAGCAGCCGGAACCGCGCGATGCTCACCGCGAACGGGTTCTTGTCGCAGCCGTGCACGGACTCAAGGGAACGACGGACCAGGGTCCAGACATCCGTGCCCGGTTCGGCCACGCGCCACTTGTCCATCAGACGGTGGAAGATGCCCAGCAGGAAGTGGCCCGACCCACACGCCGGGTCGATGGTGCGCAGGCCCTGGTGCTCCCTGCCGTCCGGGCCGGTCCATACCGGGTTGAGGCCGAACTCATGCTCCGATACGGCTGGCTCAAGCGTGAGGTCGAGGATGAACTCCTCCACGAACTCCGGGGTCTGGAGCAGCGCGTACGTCTTACGCGCATGCTCACTCAGGTCCTGGTACAGGTCACCGAGGAAGCGGGTGTCCCACTCCGGGTCGGTGAAGTCGTAGCGGATCTCGCCCCCCGCACCCCACCGCCGCCAGAAGGACAGCAGCTCGGTCGCCGCCTCGTACCCGGGGGTGATGTCCCACAGCGGGTTGTGGTCACGGTCGAAGAGACCAGCAGCGGTGGCGTTGGACTTGGCGAGGTGGTCGAAGGCCGCGATCAGCCAGTCGCGGTTGTTGAGCCTCGGGTTCTCGCGGAAGAACGCCTCATGCCGGGCCTCGGCTACGGCCAGCCGGTCGCCGGGGCCGGCGATGAACGGCTCGTCGATCAGGCCGTTGTCCTCGCAGAACCGCACGAACACACACGCCAGCACCCAGGCCGCGGCAGACTGCGTGACGCGCTCGTCGCGCCAGGAGTCGTACCGGGCCGCCGTGCGACGGGACTCCTTCGCCTGCTGGTACTCGGTCTCCAAGCGGGTGCGGATCTCGTCCTCGGATTCGGTGCGAGCCCGCAGGTCATCCTCCAGAAGCAGGACCTGCCGCTTCAGATCCTTGACCAGGTCCTTCAGGCGTTCCGCCCGGTCCGCACCGGCCGTGGTGTCCGTCACTGTTCGCTTCCTTCTCGCCGCACTGCGTCATCCGCCGCATGGCCTGCGGCTGAGGTACTCAATCCTGCCAGCCTACGGACCCCTCGCGCGGTCCCTCGCTCCCCGTGAAACCCCACCCACGTGCTTGATCACCCGGATAAAGTGATCGTCGTGACGGCTCCGACCACCCCAACGCCCCCTCGGCACACCTTCCTCAAGGCGGGCCATGACCACTACAAGGCTGCGGTCGAACTCGCGAAGGGCGGCGCTCTCCGTGGACCCACCGATCACCTCGCAGGTGTGGCTGCCGAGTGCGTCATCAAGGCGATGCTCATCGACTTCTTCGGCTCGGTCCAGGACTCCCCGGAGGCCATGCCCTACAGCCCCGCGATCATGAACATGCCGGGGATGAACAAGAAGAAGGCGGGGCACGGGCACATGCCCGGCGTGTGGGAGCACCTGAAGCTCGTCGCCAACGGCCGCAGGGGTTCCATGATCTTGAAACAGATCCCCCAGCAGAATCCGTTCAGGACGGCTTCCGACGAATGGGACGTTGCACACCGCTACCGTGATGGCGACACACTGCCCCAACAGCGCGTCACCCGGCACCTCGTTGCCGCGCTCACCCTGATCACTGCATACGAGACGGCCAAGTAGAGAACCATGACAACACCCCCTCGATTCGACGACGCCTGGGAAGCCGCGTGCGATCTCGCCCGCCTGGCCGCCCAGGACGGACGGAACGTCGTACTCGTACGTGATCTGTCCGGTCAGGCCACTCTGCTGATCGACGACCGCGGCGACGGCGAGCCGCTGGATCCCGACTCCGAGTCATTCCTCTCGCTGCGTGCGGCCTTCGTCGACAAGGTCCGCCCCTTCGCCGGGGACGATCCCGTGCAGCTGGCGACCTCGCTCTTCGTTCCGGAGATGTTCTTCGATGCCCCAGAGCTGATCGTCCTGAACGAACGCGAGCAGGACGGCCCGGGTCAGGTCGCCGTACTCGAACGCACCGTCGTCGGCGGGGACTGGGCCGCCATCGGCGCCGAGGTCGAGCAGCAGCCGGCTCGGCAAACCCGCCGCGTCGCCTTCTACGGCTTCAAGGGCGGTGTGGGCCGGTCCACCGCCACCACCGTCCTCGCCCGCAACCTGGCCGAGCGTGGCCACTGCGTGCTCGTCGTGGACCTGGACCTCGAATCCCCGGGCGTGTCCAATCTGCTCGCCGAGCCCGGGGCCACTCCCCCGCACGGCATCGTGGACCACCTGGTGGAGTCGGCCGTCGGCAACGCTGACGGCCTGGAGCTGGTCGCCCGTTCTTCCATCCTCCCGCCCGAGCAGGGCAACGGCGAGGTCTGGCTGGCTCCGGCGGCCGGGACCCCGCTCGCGGGACGGCCGTACGACTACCTCGCCAAGCTGAACCGCATCTACAGCGACCTTCCCGCAGACGAGCCGGGAGGCGCGCCCCGCCCCTTCGCCCAGCGGCTGGAGGACGCCATCGCCGCGTGCGAGGCGCAGGTGGAGGAGAAGGGCCGCCGCCCCGATATCGTCCTGCTCGACAGCCGGGCAGGCATCCACGACATCGCGGCAGTCACGCTCACCAAGCTGTGCGACCAGGCGCTGCTCTTCGCCGTGGACAACCCGTCCACCTGGGATGGCTATCGGATGCTCCTGTCCCAATGGAAGCTGCGTCCCGATCGTGCCCGCGCCCTGCGCGACCGCATCCGGATCGTGGCCGCCATGTTCCACTCCGCGGGGGACATAGACCGGCTCAACACCCTTCGCCGGCATGCCTATGACGTCTTCATGGAGACGCTCTACAACCTGCCCGACGACGACTACGAGGAGCCCTTCCTCCCCGTCAAGGGTGAGGTGGACGACAAGCCCTACGCCCCCATCCCCATCCTCTTCGGCAACGACCTGGTGGGACTGGACCCGCTGCGCAGCCGCAACTGGCCCGAGCTGCCGTTCGTCAAGGCCGCCTACCGGGAGTTCGTCGAAACGGTGGAGAAACTGGTGCTGGACCCGTACGAGGACAAGTCATGAACGACCCCGCCGTCCAGGCGACCCGCACCCTGCTGATCGACGCGCTCGGCTCCGCGCCCGATGCGAACACCAGCAGCCCCGACCTCCGCACGATGTTCACGCCCTCGTCCCACCGGCTCGCACTGGACCCGGACGTGACGGTGGTCCGCGGGGCCCGCGGCACTGGCAAGACGTACTGGGCCAAGGCCCTGACCGACCCTGAACTGCGTGAGGTCGCCTCCGCCTCCTACATGATGCCGAGGCTGGGTCGTATCGAGGTGATCACCGCCTTCGCGCTCGAAGGCGGCGACGAGCCGGCGTTTCCCGGGAAGCGGACGCTCGCCGACCTGGTCGCCCAGGGGGTCGACCCGAGGGACCTGTGGTCAGCAGTCGTCCTCATCGCGCTCAAGGTGCCGGAAGTCCTCGCGATCAAGCCCTGGTCCGAGCGCATCCGCTGGACGCGGGAGAACGGCGAGGCGTACGAGAACGCGCTGCGCCGGGCCGACCGGCAGACTCGGGAGCAGGGCAAGACCCTGGTCCTGCTCTTCGACGCGCTCGACCACCTGCACAACGATCGCGAGCATCTCGACCAACTGCTGTCGGGACTCTTCGAGGTGGCTCTGGAACTCCGACTCACCACGGGAACGCTGCGCGCCAAGATCTTCGTACGGCCGGACATGTACGAAAGCGCCCCCAAGGCATTCGCCGATGCCTCGAAGCTCGGCGCGAACGCCACCGACCTCAGCTGGAGCCGGGAGAACCTGTACGGGCTGCTCTTCCATCAGCTGGGCAACCACACCAGCGATCAGGCGAAGGCGTTCCGCAAGGCGACCGGTGAATGGCGGCCGGAGGGCGAGGATCGCTACATAGCTCCGGTCGACGTGATCGCCGACCAGAAGCGGCAGGAGGAAGTCCTCGTCACTCTGGCCGGCCCCTTCATGGGCACGGACCGCCGTAAGGGGCACACCTACACCTGGGTGCCGAACCATCTTCAGGACGGTCTCGGCCGGGTCAGCCCCCGGACATGGCTGCACACGCTCTTCCGGTCGGCGCAGCTGACCGCCGAGCGGTACGCAGGCCATCCGCTCCCCCTGCACTACGACGCGATCCGCGAGAGTCTGAGCAGCTCGTCTAAGAACCGCGTCGATGAGCTGAAGGACGACATCGGATGGGCGGCGCTCGCCGTCAAGCTGCTCGAAGGCAGCCAGGTACCCATGGAACCGTCGGCCGTGCGGTTCGCGTGGGAGAGCAACCGGCTGTCGGGCAGGATCGTGGAGCTGCTGGAGGACGTGAAGCAGGGCAGTGGCCCCCGCAAGATCGACAACCTGACGGCGATCCTCGAGGAGCTGCTGGAACTGGGCGTCATGACCAGGCGCACCAACGGCGCAATCGACCTGCCGGACGTCTACCGGCTCGCCTTCGACATCGGCCGCAAGGGTGGGGTCGCGCGTAAGCCCGTGGCCTGACCGACTGGTGG
>NZ_JBSGZP010000016.1:0-28339 GCF_053611065.1 Streptomyces sp. NPDC054840 | reverse complement strand
CTCCCGGGAGGCGCGGCGAGGTCACCGGGGCGAGTACCGCCCCCGCCCCCGTGACCGGAGCCGGCGGCGTCCCCGTGGCCGTGGGCGCCTGCCGCGGTGCCGGCACCGGCGCACCCGTCATGTGCGTGGTCGTGCTCCCGAGCGCGGGCAGCGGCGCGCCCCCGGCCGGATTCCCGGGCCCGGCCGTCACCGCGCCGCCGGGCGCCCCGAGTCCAGGCCTTCCGCCTGGCGGCGTGCCGCCGAGGTGCCCGGGCGCCCAGGGGCCGGCGGCCCCGGCCGATCCCGGGGCCGGAGCGGCCCCGGTGGACGGCGCCGGGCCTCTTGGCGCCCCGGGCCCAGGAGTTCCGTACGGGGCCCTGCCGCGGCCGGGGGCCCCGAACAGCACGCCACCGAGCCGGGACGCGAACGGCCGGGAAGCGATCGGCCGGTAGCCCAGCCGCGAGACGACCGTGTCGGCCGCGTCGGCGAACAGCCGGGTGTCCGGAACACGCAGCTCCGGGCCGAAGAGGGTCGACAGCTGCGGCCGCGGCCGGCCCGTCTGCAGGGCGACCACCTCCCGCAGCACGCCCGTCAGCTGGTCCGCCATCTCCTGCGCGGACGAGAACCGCCGCCCCGGGTCCGGGTCGGTCGCCCGCACCAGCAGCCGGTAGAAGGACTCGTACCGCCGGAACACCTCGATGTGCTCGGGATCCGGCAGCGCATCCACGAACACATTGGTGTAGCCCTGGAAGTCGAAGGTCAGCACGGCCAGCGTCCGCGCCACCGTGTACAGGTCGGAGGCGACCGAGGGGCCCAGCTCCGCGACCTCGGGAGCCTGGTAGCCCACCGTGCCGTAGATGGCCGACTCGGTGTCGTCCATCCGCCGGACCGCGCCCATGTCGATCAGCTTCAACTGGTCCTGCTGCTGGATCGCGTTGTCGACCTTGAAGTCGCAGTACAGAAGGTTCCTGCTGTGCAGGTGGCCGAGCGCCTCCAGCGCCTCGATGCCGTAGGCGCACGCCTGCTCCACCGGCAGCGGGTCGCGCCGCCCGTCCGGCCGGCGCCGCTCGTTCGCGATCTCCTTCAGCGATTTGCCGCCGACGTACTCCATGACGATGTACCCGTCCAGCGAACCGGTCCGCTGGTCCAGGTGCTCCACGAAGTTGTAGATCCGCACGATGTTGGAGTGTTCGATCTCCGCGAGGAAGCGCCGCTCCGAGATCGCGGCCTCCATCGCGTCCTGGTCCCCGGTGTCCAGCAGGCCCTTGAGCACCACCCACCGGTCCGCGACCGCCCGGTCCACCGCCAGATACACCCAGCCCAGGCCGCCGTGCGCGAGGCAGCCCGCCACCTCGTACTGGCCGCGCACCACATCACCGGAGCGCAGCTTCGGCACGAAGGAGTACGGGTGCCCGCACTTGGTGCAGAACCCTTCCGTCCGGCCCGGACGTTCGCCCCTGGAGCGGCCCACCGGGGCTCCGCAGTCCGAGCGCGAGCAGAACCGCTTGCGCTCCGGCACCTCCGGGTTCTCCAGGACCGCGGTCGAGGGATTCGGACGCGGCACCTCCGGCACGTTGACCAGCCCGGCGCCCAGCCGGCTGCGGCCTGAGGCCGCCGAGCCCGAACTGCGCACCGACACCGAACGGGTGGACGTCGTCCCCGACACCGAGCGCGACAGCCGCCCGGACACCGAACGGCGCGAGGAGGAGGAGCGGGAGGACCGGGCCGAGGCCGAGGACCGCGCCGAGCCGTGGGAGCCCTGCGAGCCCATCGACCCACGGGACCCGCCGGAGCCCAGGGAACCCCGGGCCGCGCTCGTCATCCCCGTCGGCGGCGACACCAGCTCGTCCGCGCCCGCCGCGATCGAGCCGATCGGCGCCAGCCCGCACGTGTCGCAGTAGACCTCGCCGCCGCCCATGTCCTCGTACGCCCCCGGGCAGCCGGGGCGAACGCACGCGGTTCCTATCAGGCTCATGCGTCCCCCTCTCCCGGCCCGTCGGGCCGCTGTTCCTGGTCTCGCAGTTGCTGGGGCCGGTGCTGCGGCACCAGCGACTCCGCCGTCGCCTGCTGGTAGCGCAGGACGGCCTGCTCGGCGGCCCGCAGGTCGCAGGGCGCGCTCCACAGCATCCGCCGGGCGGTGTCGTACCGCTCGATCAGCAAGGGGTCCTCCGCCATTCCGTGGCGGGCCACCTTCGCCTTGTACGCGTCGAGCCGCCCGCGCAGCTCGGCCCGTACGGCCAGTGGCGCCGTCACAGCGGTCAACGATTCACGGGCCCGCCGCAGTTCCTCCTCGGCGCGCACTTCCAGGGATTCCAGCAGCGGCGAGAGCCGGTGCCAGCGGGCCTGGCGCCGGTGTTCGGCCGCCGCCGCGAGCTGCTCCTGGAGCACCGTGGGCGGGCCGCTCACCGCGGGCACCTCGGACGCGGCGATCTTCGCCAGCACCTCGCCGCGCGCGGTCCGCGCCTCCGCCAGGGTCCGGTCGGCCCGCGAGAGCACGTCCCGGAGGGCGATCAGCCGCTGCTCGGCGTCCTGCCGCACGTCCAGCACCGCCTCGATCTCGCGGCGTACGTCCTCCAGCGCGAGCGCGGCCCGGTCGTAGCGACCCGTGTCCGGACGGCCGCCGCCGGGCGCCGAGCTGCCCGACGCCGGCACCCAGAAGGCCAGCGGATCCGCGATCACCTGGGTGCGCAGCTCCGTCAGCTCGGCGGTGATGCCCTCCAGGTCGTCGCCGGCGGGGTGCTCGCCCGGCCGCACGCCCACAGAGTGGGCCAGCGAGCGGGTGCGGTGCAGCTCGGCGGCGAGCAGGTCGATCCGGGCGGGCAGCGCCGACCACACGGCGTCGGCGGCGACCACCACGTCGAGCGAGCGCGCGTACAGGCCGTTCATCCGGGCCACGAGCTCGGCGAGCGAGAGCCGCTCGGCGAGCGCGACGCCCTCGGTCCCGGCCCCGGCGATCAGCACTCCTGGCCCGCGCAGCCGCTCCGTCAGCTCGATGAGGTCCTCGCGGTTCGGCCAGCGCCGCCGCTCCCGGACCTCCCGGGCGGCGGTCAGCGCCCCGCTGTAGGCGTCGAAGTACGTCCACAGCCGGGTGATGTCCGCGTCGGCGGTCGTCCAGCGGTCCTTGGTGATCCCGGCCAGGGCGGCGCCCTCCAGCAGCCGGCGCCCGGCATGGTCCTGGAGGGCGAGCAGCGAGGTCTCGACGGCCTCGTGCTCCGCGCCCAGCCGGGCCAGGGCGCGGTCGACGCCGTCCCGGTCCATCACTGCCGCCCCCGCCTCCACCGACTGTGCCTCCGCTTCCGCCGCCGCCTCCGTGTCCGTCCTCCTATCCTGCCCCGCGCCCGGTCCCGTGTCCGAAACCGTCACGGGCCTCAGCCGTCCCGGTACTTGGGTGCGGGGGGCGCGGTCACGCCGGGCAGCACGGGCTGCAGGTGCTTGAGGTACGCCTTCATCCACGGGCTCTCACCGCCGCCCGCGCGGTAGTTCTCCAGCACCTTGTTGACCCGGCGGACCAGGTCGGAGGCGTCCTTGTTCATCGCCACCCCGTAGAACTCGCGGGTGAAGGGCGAGCCCACCAGCCGCACCGAGGGGTCCTGGGCGGCCTGGCCGGCCGCGAGGGCGTTGTCCGTGATGATGCCGTCGACCTCGCCCAGCTGGAGCCGGACCAGGCAGTCGAGCTGGTTGGCGACGGTGACCGGCACCGAGCCGTACGACTGGGCCTTCAGGGCCAGCTCGGCCGTGGAACCCGACGCGATGCAGATCCGCCGGTCCTTCAGCGAGGTGTCGTACCCGGTGACCGGAGAGCCCTTGGGAACCAGTACCTGCTGCCCGGCCTCGAAGTAGGCCGTCGAGAAGGCGACGTCCTCCAGCCGCTTGCAGTTGATGGTCATGGTCCGCACGACGATGTCGACGCGCCCCTCCTGAAGGGCGGGAACGCGCTGACTGGTGGGGATGGCCCGGTAGATGACCGCGTTCTCGTCGCCCAGGATGTCCTTGGCGATGGCCTTGACGAGGTCGATGTCGAAGCCGTCGAGGCGGCTGCCCTCGGCGGTCTGGTTGCGGTAGCCCCAGCGGAAGCTGTTCTGGTCCACGCCGGCGACGAGCTTGCCCGCCGCCCTGATCCGCGCGATCGTCGCCCCGTCCACATCGGAGGGGCGCAGGCTGGCCTCGGGGTCCTGGCAGGTGTCGGTGAGGGTCCAGGGCGCGGCCGGGGCCGCGGCCATCGACGCGGGCCGGCGGACCACCGGCCTGCCGGTGTCGGGCGTCGCGTGGGCCAGGGGCAGCAGGACGGCGGCGGCGGTCGTCGCGCAGGCGACGGCCATCGCGCTCACCCCGCCCCAGCCGCGCAGCCGGCCCGTGGCGCGGCGGATGCCGGACGCCGCGCCCGCGGTCGCCGCCCGCCGGGCCCGGCCCGCCCGGCTCTCGGGGCCTTCGTGGCCCTGGGTGTTCTCGTGACCTTCGGCGGCCCGCCCCGTTCGTATCCGCATCGCGCTCACCTGTACTCCGAAAGCCTGCGCCCGATGCCGAGCAGAGCCGCTGCCGCGCCGAAGACCACCAGGGCCGCGGCGCCCGTCACCAGGCCCCCCAGCGCGCCGAGCCCGTCCTGGGCGGCCCGGGTGAACTCCTGCTGCTCGTGGGCGACGGCCTGTTCCAGGGAGGCGTCCACCGTGTCGAAGGCTGCCCCGCTGCTCTCCTTGTGCTGCTCGTCCCCGACGACCAGGGGCAGGGCGGCCTCGTAGTCCCCCTTCAAGTCCGCCTCCCGGGCCGCGGTGTGCCGCTCCTTCCACTGCCGCACCCCGTCCGCGGCCCGGCTGACGGGGTCCCGGCCGGCCGCGTCGTCGGCGAGCCGCAGCGCGGTCGCCAGCCCGGCGTCCAGCTGCTTCATGTTGTGGGTGAAGTCCACGTCGTACTTGTCGGACTTCTTGTCCTCGGCCAGTACGGCGCCCCGCGCGATCAGGGTCAGGTTCTCACCGGCCCGCGCCTGCAGGGAGGCGATCCGCGCGTCGTTGAGCACCTTCATCGACTCCTGCCCGTCCGCCCGGGCCTCGCTCAGCGAGGACCGCGCCACCGTGTGCCCCACGGCGAGCCACAGCAGGACAACCACCGACGCGGCCGTCGCGGCCACCAGCCCGTGGTTGAGGACCCGGTTCGTGTGCCGGTAGTTGCGCCGCTGCGCCCAGAGGAGGGCGGCGACCGCGAGCAGGCCCAGACCGACCGAGGCCAGCGGCCAGGACCGGGCGTCGTCGTGGTCCTGGTAGAGCCGCTTGGTCTCCGACTCGTAGAGCCGCTGCGCGGCGGGCAGCAGCTGGGTGGTCATCTGATCGTTGGCGTAGCGGAGGTAGGCGCCGCCCAGCGGCAGGCCCTGCCGGTTGGTGGCCCGGGCCTGCTCGATCAGGCCGGTGTAGCGCGGGAGCTGCTCGCTCAGCACGGTGATCTGCCGGCGCGAGTCCTCGTTGCCGCCGGTGTTGGCGGCAGCGCTCACCAGCAGCTTGGAGGCGTTGGCGATGTCCTTCTCGTAGCGCCGGCGGACCTCGCGCGGCTCCTGGGCGCCCAGCAGGAACCCGCTGGAGGAGGCCGTGTCGGCGTCCGCCAGGGAGCGGTAGATGCTCGCCGCGTCCGCGCTCAGCGGCTGGCTGCGGCCCACCACGTCGTCGGCGGCCGCGGCCCGGTCGGAGATCTCCCAGACGCTCGCCGTGCCGAACAGCACGATCAGTGCGGCCAGTACCGCGCCGATGATCCGCAGCCGGCCCGGCTCGGTGGTCGCCGCCTCGCGCAGCCGTTCCACGCCCTCGGCCCAGGCGGTGCCCCGCCCGGCCGGCCCGTCGGGCGGTGGCGCAGTCGGCCCGGCGGACGGTACGGAAGCACCGCCCCTTGGCGCGGGCGCGCGTGAAGTGATCGCCACCGTGACCTCCCCCTCGGTCCTGTCGTCCTCCAGCCGACGCTGGGAGGTACCCCCTGCGCAGCAGTATGGCCGTAGTGCCGGTCGACCACAGCACCCGGTGCTGGATCCAGGGCGATCCGTCCCTGGGGGCCCCTTCGCCGCCCCTTCACCGTCAATACGTCCGTATGGGCGCCACGGTTCCAGACCGGAGGACTTCCGGGGCGGGTTCACCCGAAATGGGCACGCAGTTTTCGGTACGCCATGGGAGGGGACCCGAGCGCGTCCAGGCCCAGCAGACCGGCACCCAGCACCGGCGGCGCCGTGATCACGGAGATCCTGGCGTGCGGGGCCCGTTCGGCGAGGCCCGCCGCGATCCGGTCGTTGAGTTGCGGGTGCCCGGCCGCCAGCACACTCCCACCCAGCACCACCGGTACCTCCCGCTCCAGCAGACCCAGGCGATCCAGCGCCACCGACGCCATGGCCACCACCTCGTCCGCCTGCCGGTGCACCAGCGACAGCGCCACCGGATCCCCGGCCGCCGCCACCGCGAACAGCACCGGTGTCAGCTCGTGTCGCCGCGCGTGCGGCACCCGGCCCAGGTGCATCGCCTCGATCAGCGAGGCCATCGACGCGTGTCCGAGGTACGCGGGCAGCGCCCGGGCCAGCTCCGTCGGCCCGCCCCGCCCGTCCTCGGCCCGCGCCGCGAACCACAGGGCCTCCTCGGCCAGTCCGCCCCCGCCGCCCCAGTCGCCGGAGATCCGCCCGATCGCGGGGAAGCGCGCGGTCCGCCCGTCCGGGGTCATCCCGACGCAGTTGATGCCCGCCCCGCACACCACCGCGACCCCGCACGGTTCGGCCCCCGCCGGCAGCCCGGCGCGCAGCAGCGCGAACGTGTCGTTGCGGACCGTCGTCGTACGGCCCCAGCCGCGGCGCTCGATCTCCTGCTCCAGCTTCCACTCCTCCACGGGGAAGTCCGCGTTGGCCAGGCAGGCCGACACGTGCTCGACCCACGGCCCGGCCGCGGCGCCCGCGCGCAGACCGGCGTCGGCCATCGCCTCGGCCAGCACGTCGACGGCCGCTGCCACGCCCGTCCGCGGCGGCTGGAAACCCCCGGCCTGGCCGGAGCACAGCACCGATCCGTCCGGGCCGACGAGCGCCACGTCCGTCTTGCTGTTGCCCGCGTCGATCGCCAGCACCGGCTGGAGGGTCACGCCCATGGCAGGTGCTCCTTGTTGTGCGCCAGGAGCCGGTCGGTCAGCCCTTCGGCCAGGTCGAACTGCCCGATGAGCGGATGCGCCAGCAGTGCCTTGAAGACCCGCTCCCGCCCGCCGCGCAGGGCCGCGTCCAGTGCGAGGTCCTCGTACGCGCTCACGTGCGCGATCAGCCCGGAGAACAGCGGGTCCAGCCGGGGCACCGCCAGCGGGACGGCGCCGGATCCGTCGACGCGGGCCGGCACCTCGATCACCGCGTCGTCCGGCAGGAAGGGCAGCGTGCCGTTGTTGTACGTGTTGACCACCTGCACGGCCGGGCCGCCGTCGCCCAGCAGGGAGGCGGCCAGGTCCACGGCGGCCTCGGAGTAGAAGGCGCCGCCCCTCCTGGCCAGCAGCGCCGGCTTCTCGTCGAGCGCGGGATCCCCGTACAGGGCGAGCAGTTCCCGCTCCATCGCGGCGACCTCGGCGGCTCGTGAGGGCTTGGTCCCCAGCTCCCGTACGACCTCGTCGTGGGCGTAGAAGTAGCGCAGGTAGTACGAGGGCACGACGCCGAGCCGGTCCAGCACCGCCCGCGGCAGCCGCAGGTCCTCGGCGACGGCCTCCCCGTGCGCGGCGAGCAGCCCCGGCAGGAGGTCCTCGCCGTCAGGGCCGCCCCGGCGCACGCCCAGCTCCCAGGTGAGGTGGTTGAGGCCCACGTGGTCCAGGTGTATGTCGGCCGGCGCCAGGTCCAGCAGGCCCGCGAACTTCCTTTGCAGGCCGATGGCGACGTTGCACAGCCCGACGGCCCTGTGCCCGGCGCGCAGGAGGGCCCGGGTGACGATCCCGACCGGGTTGGTGAAGTCGATGATCCACGCGTCCGGGTTGCTCCGCCGGACCCGCTCGGCGATGTCGAGGACCACCGGGACGGTGCGCAGCGCCTTGGCGAGCCCGCCCGCGCCCGTGGTCTCCTGGCCGACGCAACCGCACTCCAGCGGCCAGGTCTCGTCCCGCAGCCGGGCGCTCTGCCCGCCGACGCGCAGCTGGAGGAGGACGGCGTCGGCCCCGGTGATGCCCGTGTCGAGGTCGGAGGTGGTGGTGACGCGGCCCGGGTGGCCCTGCCGGGCGAAGATCCGCCGGGCCAGACCGCCGATCAGCTCCAGCCGTTCGGTGGCCGGGTCGATCAGTACGAGCTCGCTGACGGGCAGGGTGTCGCGCAGCCGTGCGAACCCGTCGATCAGTTCGGGGGTGTAGGTGGAACCGCCGCCCACCACTGCGAGTTTCATCGTCGTCAGCCTTTCACGCCGGTCAGGGTGACTCCCTCGACGAACGCCTTCTGAGCGAAGAAGAAGAGGACGATCACCGGTGCCATGACCAGTACGGTCGCGGCCATGGTCAGGTTCCAGTTGGTGTGGTGCGCCCCCTTGAACGACTCCAGTCCGTAGCTCAGGGTCCAGGCGGCCGGGTTGTCGGAGGCGTAGATCTGCGGGCCGAAGTAGTCGTTCCAGGCACAGAAGAACTGGAAGAGCGCGACGGCGGCGATCCCGGGACGGGCCATCGGCAGGACCACGCGCAGCAGGGTGCGCAGCTCGCCGCAGCCGTCGACGCGTGCCGCGTCCAGGTATTCGTCGGGGATGGTCAGCAGGAACTGGCGGAGCAGGAAGATGGAGAAGGCGTCGCCGAAGGCCATCGGGACGATCAGTGGCCACAGGGTGCCCGACAGGTCGAGCTGCTTGGCCCAGAAGAGATACATGGGGATGACCACCACCTGCGGCGGCAGCATCATCATGGCGATCACGAGGAGGAGCGCGAGCCGCCGCCCGCGGAAGCGGAACTTGGCGAGCGCGTACGCGACGGGCACGGAGGAGACCACGGTCAACAGGGTGCCCAGTCCGGCGTACAGGAGCGTGTTGCGCCACCAGGTCAGGAAGCCCGGGGTGTGCCACACCTTCGCGTAGTTGCCCCATTCCCAGCTGTCGGGCCACAGGTCGCGGGTCAACGCCTGCCGGTCGCCCATCAGGGAGGTGAGGAGCAGGAAGACGAAGGGCAGGACGAAGAAGAGGGCGGCGGCCACGCCGAGGGAGTGCACCGCGATCCAGTGCAGAGCGGCCGTGCGGCGGCGCGTGCTCATCGCGGTCTCCTTGCGGGGGAACGCCGGGCTTCGGCCGTGGGAGGGCCCGCATCCTCGATGCGGAGCCGTGCGGCTGCGGAGCGCCGCGGTGCGAGGTTCTGACCCGTGCTGGGGTTCGGACGAGGGGAGGAGGTCACTCACCGGCTCCGATCAGACCGCCACGGCGCCGCATCAGGAGCGCGGTGAAGGCCATGGACAGGGCGAACAGGACGAGCGCGACGACACACGCGGTGCCGTAGTCGAAGCGCTGGAACCCGAGGTTGTAGACGAGCTGGGGCAGCGTCAGGGTGGACTTGTCGGGGTAGCCCGGCTCGAACTGCTGGCCCGAGCCGCCGATCACCCCGGCCGCGACCTTCCCCGCCACCAGCGGCTGGGCGTAGTACTGCATGGCCTGGATGACTCCGGTGACCACGGCGAACATGATGATCGGCGAGATGTTGGGCAGGGTGATGTGCCGGAACCGCGCCCAGGCGCCGGCCCCGTCCAGCTCCGCGGCCTCGTACTGCTCCTTCGGTACGTCGAGCAGCGCGGCCATGAAGATGACCATCAGGTCGCCCACCCCCCACAGGGCGAGGGCGGTCAGGGCCGGCTTGGACCAGTCGGCGTCGGTGAACCAGCCCGGGGTGGGCAGTCCCACCGCGTCCAGCAGGGTGTTGACGGGTCCGGTGCCGGGGTTGAGCAGGAAGACGAAGGCCAGGGTCGCGGCGACCGGCGGGGCCAGGTAGGGCAGGTAGAACAGGGTCCGGAAGATCCCGGTCCCCGTCTTGATCTTCGTGATGAGCAGGCCGATGCCGAGGCCGAAGGCGACCCGGCAGGTCACCATCACCAGGACCAGCCACAGCGTGTTGCGCATCGCCGGCCAGAAGAGCGGATAGTCCGTGAAGACGTAGCTCCAGTTGTCCAGACCGTTGAAGGCGGGCTGCCGGAAGCCGTCGTACCGGGTGAAGGAGAAGTACACGGTGGACAGCAGCGGGTAGACGAAGAAGACGGCGAAGCCGATCAGCCAGGGAGACAGGAAGGCCGCGGTCCGCAGGGCGGAGCGCCGCCGCTTCGACCGCAGGGGGTGGGCGCCGGTCATCGGACTACTTCGCCTTCGCGATGTCCGTGTCGATCTGCTGGTCGGTCTTGGCGAGACCGGCCGGGATGTCGACGACGTCGCCCTTCTCGACCGCGTACGCGAAGTCCGTGAAGGTCAGCTGATAAGTGCCGCCGTCGGCCTTGGCCGGGGTGGTGCTGGACTTCGGGTGCCGGGCGATGTCCAGGAAGGTCTTGAACTCCGGGGTCACCTGGAGGTCCGGGGACTCCAGGGCGTCGAAGGTGGACGGGATGTTGTGGATGGCGTTGGCGAAGGCCACCACCGCCTCGGTGTCGGTGGTCATGTACTTGACCAGCTCCCAGGCCGCGTTCTGCTTCCTGCTGCCCGCGGCGATGCCCATGATCGTGCCGGAGAGGTAGCCCTTGCCGTAGTCGGCCGCCTGTTCGTCGGGTACGGGCAGCGGCGCGGTGCCGATCTCGAAGGCGACGCCGGCCTCCTTGGCCATCGGTGCGCGCCACTCGCCGTCGATCTGCATGGCCACCTGGCCGGTGTGGAAGGGGTGTTCGGAGCTCCACTCGTCCCCGAAGGTGCTGCGGAACCGTTCCAGCTTCTCGTGGCCGCCGAGCTTCGCCACCAGGTCCTTCTGGGCGGTCAGCATCTTCGCGAAGGCCGGGTCCCCGGCCAGGTCGGAGCTGCCGTCGGCGGCGAAGTAGGTGGGGCTCCACTGGGCGGCGAGCCGCATGGGAGTGGTCTCGTAGCCGTGGAAGGTGGGCATCAGGCCGACCTGCTCGTACGAGTCGCCCTTGGGCTTGGTGAGCTTCTGCGCGACCTCGGTGAACTGGCTCCAGGTCTTGGGGGGTTCATCGATGCCGGCGGCCGCGAAGGCGGTCTTGTTGTAGACGAGGCCGTACGCGTCGTTCAGCAGCGGCAGCGTGCACTGGTTGCCGTCGAACGCCGTGTACTCCAACAGGGTCTTGGGGAAGACCTTCGTCTTGTCCACCCCGGACTTCTTCAGGAAGGGGTTCAGGTCGGCGAAGGCGCGGGAGTTGCAGAACTTGCCCACGCTGTCGGTGGTGAACGAGGAGACCACGTCGGGGGCCTTGTCCCCGCCCGCCCGCAGCGCCTGGTTGATCTTGTCGTCGGTCATGTTGCCGGTGACCTTGACCTTGATGTTCGGGTGCGCCTTCTCGAACCGGGCGATGTTGTCCTCGATCGCCTTGGCCTCGCCGGGCGCGGACCAGCCGTGCCAGAAGTTGAGGGTGACGTCCGCCTTCGGATCGTCGGCGGCGGTGTCCGCGCCCTGCCCCGTACAGGCCGTGGTGAGGGCGGATATCGCCGCGAGGACGGCGGTCGCGGTGGTCAGGCGTCCGGTTCTGGGCATGGCGGGGCTCGCTCTCTGCGGGAGGAACTTCCGTGGGGGTGCCGGTGAGGGTGTGGCGGTGGGGTGCGGGTGTGCGGGTGTGCGTGCGGGTACGGGGGCGCTGGGGGAGGGGCGCACGGCGGGCGCCGGGCGGTTCAGGCCGAGGTGTCGAACACTTCGTCCCGGGTGGCGGCCAGCGCGCTCTCCAGCGCGCCGTGCAGGACCGGCCGATCCCGTACCTCGCCGGGGACCAGCCGGGGCCGGGAGGGGGCCAGTTCGGCGAGTTCGGCTTCCAGCAGCGCGCGCAGCGGCTCGCCGCCCGCGCTGATCGCCGCCCCGGACAGGACCACGATCTCCGGGTCCAGCACGGCGACGACCGAGGCGAGACCGGTGGCCAGCGCGGTGGCGTACGACTGCAGGAAGCGCAGCTGCGCCCCCTCGGGCGCGGCGGCGGCCCGCGTGAGCAGGGCGACGGCGGCGGCGACCTCCGGTCCGTGCGGAGCGCCGGGATCCTCTGCGGTACCGGTGGCGTCCGGCGGCTCGACGCCCAGTTCCGCGGCGAGCCGGGGCAGCCCCTCCACGCCGGCCAGCTCCTGGTACCCGCCCGAGTTGGCCCGGGTGACCTGCCGGACCAGGGGGCGGCCCGGTACGGGCAGGAAGCCCACCTCGCCGGCGCCGCCGGTCCAGCCGCGGTGGAGCCGGCCCGCCAGTACCAGTGCGGCGCCGAGGCCCTCCTCGTTCCACAGCAGGACGAAGTCCTCGTGGCCGCGGGCCGCGCCGAGCCGCTGTTCGGCGACGGCGGCGAGATTGACGTCGTTCTCGTACTCGACGGGCATCGGCAGGGCCGCCGCCAGCTCCTCCAGGAGCGTGGGGGAGTGCCAGCCGGGGAGGTGGCTGGCGTAGCGCAGGCGGCCGGTCTGGGGATCGAAGGCGCCCGGCGTGCCGATGACCACCCGGCGCAGGTCGGTGCGGGTCAGTCCGGCGCCCTTGACGGCCCCGCCGAGGGCTTCGGTCACCTGGTCGACGGCGTCCGCGCCCTCGGTGTAGGGGACCTCGTGGGTGGCGACCACCGTGCCGGTGAGGTCGGCGACGGCCGCCAGCACCCGCTCGGGAGTGACGTCGAGGCCGCCGACGTAGGCGGCCCGCGGGTTGATCGCGTAGAGCTGGGCGCTGGGGCCGGGGCGTCCGCCGTCCGTGCCGGTGGCCACGACCAGCCCGACCGCTTCGAGGCGGGCGAGCAGCTGGGAGGCGGTGGGCTTGGACAGCCCGGTCAGGTGCCCGATGCGGGTCCGGGACAGCGGGCCGTGCGTCAGCAGGAGTTCGAGTGCGGCCCGGTCGTTCATGGCGCGCAACAGGCTGGGCGTTCCGGGCGTGGCGGCGGGCATCGAGCGGCTCTCCCTCACCGAGGTGATCTGTTAGGTAAGTTTCCTATCACCTGTCGAAGTGTGTCAATGCCGCTGCCCCGCAGGCTGTGTCCTTTCACGGATGACCTGCGGGGCAGCGGGGCGAGCGTGGCTCGTGGGACGTGCGGTTACGCGGCTACGTGGTTACTTCGTGATCCGCGGGCCGGCCGGCGGCGGGATCGGGGCGGTGGCCAGCGACTGCGGGGAGGCCGGGTTCGCGTGGGCGGACGGCGCGGCGACCGAGGCCGACGGGTCCGCCGGGGCCTCCTCGTCCTCGTCGGCCGCCGGCACTCCGCCGATGATCCGGATGCCCGCGGCGTCGAAGGCCTCCTTGATCCGCCAGCGCAGCTCCCGCTCCACCGCGAACTGCTGGCCGGGCATGGTCTTGGCGGACACCTTCACGGTCATCGAGGCCAGCAGCACCTCGTCCAGGCCCAGGACCTCCACCGGGCCCCACAGACGCTCGTCCCACGGGGACTCCTTGACCATGGCGTCGGCGACCCCCTTGACCACCTCGCGGATCCGGGACAGGTTCTCCGAGGGCTTGACCTGGACGTCCACACCCGCGGTCGCCCAGCCCTGGCTGAGGTTGCCGATCCGCTTGATCTCGCCGTTGCGCACGTACCAGATCTCGCCGTTGTCCCCGCGGAGCTTGGTCACGCGTAGTCCGACCTCGATGACCTCGCCCGAGGCCACCCCCGCGTCGATCTTGTCGCCGACGCCGTACTGGTCCTCCATGATCATGAAGACGCCGGACAGGAAGTCCGTCACCAGGTTCCGGGCGCCGAAACCGATCGCCACACCGGCCACACCGGCACTCGCCAGCAGCGGGGCCAGATCGATCTTCAGCGCGGCCAGGACCATCAGCGCGGCCGTACCGAGGATCAGGAACGAGGCCACCGACCGGAGCACCGAGCCGATCGCCTCCGAACGCTGGCGCCGCCGCTCCGCATTGACCAGCAGCCCGCCCAGCGCGGTGCCCTCCACCGCCTCGGCGCTGGTGTTCATCCGGGTGATGAGCTTGGTCAGCGCCTTGCGGACCGCCGAGCGGATCACCGCCGCTATCACGACGATCAGCAGGATCCGCAGACCGATGCTCAGCCAGGTGGCCCAGTTCTGCTCGATGAAGCTGGCGGCCTCGGTGACGCTCGCCTGCGCCTCCTTGACCGATGCGGGCGCGTCCGGAACGTCGGCTGCCAGCGGCAGCAGAGCGGCGGGCCAGGGCACGACGGGAACCTCCAGGTGTAGCGGTCTGCCCGCGGAACCGGGAGGACCCCCGGACGGATCCGGGGATATGCGGGACAGACCAACCACACTAACGGGGCAATCCCTTCACCTTGGCGCCGTGTTCGAGGGAGAGACCAGACTCACCTGGGGATGACTGACTGTGGTTGAAAACACCTCGGACCCGTTACGGGTGAGTGGTGGCGTTTCGACCAGCCCTAAGGAGAGACTGGAGAGCAGATCGTCCCGGCGCGAGCCACGCGCCGCCGGCGTACAAGGAGGCAGTCCGTGCCGCACGTCCTGGTCCTCAACGCGTCGTACGAGCCCCTCGGCGTCGTACCGCTCCGCCGCGCGCTCGTCCTCGTCCTGGAGAACAAAGCGGTCTCCCTGGAGGAATCCGGCGCCTATCTGCACAGCGCGACAAGGGTCGTCCCCGCCCCCAGCGTGGTACGGCTCAAGCGCTTCGTGCGGGTCCCCTACCGGGGGCCCGTTCCACTCACCCGGCGCGCCCTGTTCGCGCGGGACGGCGGTCGCTGCATGTACTGCGGCGCCGTCGCCACCAGCGTCGACCACGTCATCCCGCGCAGCCGGGGCGGCCAGCACGCGTGGGACAACGTCGTAGCCGCTTGCCGTCGCTGCAACCACGTCAAGGCCGACCGGCACCTGCTGGAACTCGGCTGGCGCCTGCGGCACCAGCCGGCGCCGCCGTCCGGGCTGGCGTGGCGGATCATCGGGACAGGGCATCGGGATCCGCGGTGGATGCCGTACCTCCAGCCGTACGGGGCGCAGGATGCGCTGGAGCGGATCGGAGTCGCGGCCGGCTAGTGCAGGGCCGCCGGTTCCGTGGGGGTGGCGCCCGCCGGGGACCTGCGGCCCGTCCTCCCGGGGGCCCGCCCCTGACCCCGCGCCTCGGACGCCGGCGGGGGCCGGGGTGTACCGGGCGGGGCCGGAAGAGCGGGGCCGGGAGGGCGGGGCTACGGGGTGACCGCGTAGGCCTCCGCCGACCAGAGGGAGCAGCCGTACCGCGTCGCGCGGGTCTCGCACGTGATCCGCAGGAAGCGGGTGTCCGGGGCGTCCATGCGGAACGACTCGTGGCCGCCCCGGGAGCCCGTGACCGCTGCCGCCGGGCGCCAGGTCACCCCGTCCGTGGAGGTCTCCACCCGGTACGCCGACGGGTACGCGTCCTGCCAGTGCAGCTCCAGCCGGCCCACCCGCGCCGGGCCGGGCAGTTCCGCCTTCCACCACGCGCCGTCCACCGCGGGTGACGACCAGCGCGTGGCCGTGGAGCCGTCCACGGCCGCCGAGGCCGGGAAGTCGGGCGTCTCGTTCGCCGAAGAGGTCGCCCGGGCGGTCCGCAGCAGATCGGGGCCGCCGGTACGGGCCACCGCACGCACCGTCAGGGTCCGCGACTCCCCGTCGAAGGTCACCGGCACCTGGTAGGTGCCCGCAGGGGTGCCCGCGGCGACGCTGACCTCCAGCGGGATCGACACCTGGCCGCCCCGCGGGGCCACCGCGGCCTGCGGGAGGCGGACCTCGATACCCGCCGGCGGCCGCGCCGACAGCGGTCCGCGGACCTCGCCGGGCCCCAGCGCCGACAGCTGCGCCGAGACCCGCTGCGCGGCGCCGCCGATCTCGGCGTCCGTCGCGGCCCCGTCCGCCAGCTCGAAGCGGACCCGCGGGCCGTCCCCGAACCACGGCACCACCTGGTGCACCGTGGGCGCGGCTCCCGCCCAGGACAGGCGCACCGCGTCCGCGCTCAGCCCCGCCGTCTCCACCTGGGTCCAGCCCGAGGCCGCGGCGTCGGCGACCTTGCGCCAGCCCTCGCCCGGTACGTGCGCCTCGACCACGACGCCCCGCGCCCCGGCCGGGAGCGGCTCGGTCATCACGGTCACCGCCGACACCGGGCGGGGGGCGTCCAGCCGTACCGTCCAGGCCCCGGCCTCCTTCGTCACCGTGCCGGTCTTGCGGGCGACCCCGGTCCAGGCGTCGGCCTCGGCCACCGCCTTCGTCAGGAAGGGCTCCAGCACGGCCTTGTCCACCCGGGCCGATCCCGGCTGCGCCAGCGTCGCCCGGATCTCGGTCAGGGCCCGGGATGCCTTCCAGGCGGCCGTCCCGTCCCCGCGGGCCTGAGCCTGCAGGACGTCCACCGCCAGCTCGCCCGCCGTCCCGTACCGCGCCAGGCGGTCCAGCCAGGGTCCCGCCTCGTCCGACAGGGCCGGCAGCCGCTCCTTGGCCTCGCGCAGGACCGTGAACGCCTTGCGCAGCTCGGTCCCGGCTGCGGGATCGCCCGCGGCGCGCGCCTTCCAGAACTGCTCGACCAGGGGCTTCAGATACGCCGACTCCTCCTGCTTGAGCCCGGACGACGCGGTGTTCCCGGCGAGTGCCGCCACCGCCTGGCGCGTGCGCGGGTCGGCGCCCGTCAGCTCCCGTACCGCCGCCGCCCAGGACTCGTGGGGCCGGTAACCGCGCGGATTCCACGCGAAGTCCGCGGCTGTGAAGAGCGGGATCCGCGACAGGGTGCCCTGGGGCATCGCGTTGGCCAGCAGCGCCGCCGAACCGCCCGCCACCGCCGGCTCGCGGCCCGCGTACGGGCCGAGGAAGATCCGGCCCGGATCCCAGTCGTTCACCGGGTAGTTGTCCATGGTGATCAGCGGGTGCCCCAGGGCGGCGCGCGCCCCGGCCAGCTCCTTGCCCGTGATCGTCCGCGGCACCACGCCCACGCCCGTCCAGGCCACCTCCACCCGCGGGTCCAACGAGCCCGCCAGGGCCGTCCGGTAGGTGGTGGCGCCCTCCTGGTAGTACTCCGTCGGCAGCAGCGACAGCGCGGGCGCTCCCGGATACCGGGCGGCCAGGTGCGCGGCCAGTCCGCCCGCGACCTCCGCGTGCGCCTTCGCGGCGGCCGCCGGGCCCTTCCCGTACCGGTCCCGGTCGGCCCGGCAGCCCCACTCGGTGTAGCTGACGTCCTGGAACTGCACCTGGAAGGCGCGGAAGCCGAGGTCCCACATCGCGTCCAGCTTGCGCGCGAGCGCCGCCCGGTCGGCCTCCGAGGACAGGCACATCGACTGCCCGGGGGTCACCGCCCAGGCCAGGACGACCTGGTTGGCGCGGGCCCGTTCGGCCAGCGCGCGGAACTCCGCCTGCTGCTCCTGCGGGTAGTCCTGGCGCCAGGCCGTCGTGCGGTACGGGTCGTCGCCGGGCGCGACGAGCAGTCGGTTCTGTTTGGTGCGGCCCATGAAGTCCAGCTGCGCGAGTCGCTGCTCCTGGGTCCAGGGCTGGCCGTAGAAGCCCTCGGTGATCCCGCGCACCGGCGCGGCCGGCCAGTCGCGCACCAGTACGCCGGGCATCTTCCCGCCGCCCGCCGCGAGGAGCTGGCGCAGGGTCTGCGCCGCGTGGAAGAGCCCTTCCCCGCCTATGCCGGCCAGCGCGATCGTGTCCCGGCCGGCGTGACGGCCCGCGGCCAGCCGGTAGCCCCCGGCCGGCAGGTCCGACGGCGGGGCCGCGCCCAGCGCCCGCAGCGCCTGCTCCGCGTCGGCGTCCTGGAGCCGTACGACGGTGCCCCGCGCGGGCAGCGGAGCCCCGGGGGCCGGCTCGTGGACGGTCCGTACGCCCGCCGCGCGCAGGGCGTCGCGCACGACCCGGACGGCGTACGGATCGGCGTCGGCCGCCGTGACGAGTACGGCCTCGGTGCCCAGCGGCAGCTCGCGCGCCGGATCGGCGGCCATCGACTGCGGCCGGGGCCACACGGCGGGCCCCTCGGTGGCCGCCCGGGGGATGTCGGCTCCCGGGTCGAGCACCGGCCCGGCCGCGGCGGATACGGGGGTCGCTCCGGGGTTGGCTCCGGACGCCGGTCTGTCCGGTGCGGTGGGCGCCGCGAAGGTCCCGGGCGGCGCGGAGGACACGGCGCCGCCCAGGAGCGTGCCGATCACCGCCACAGCGGCGGCGGTGTTGCGCCTCCTACCCCTGAGCTGCACTGAGCCTCCTCGTCCCGAGACGTCCCCCACTCGTACGAATGAGCCTGAGCCCACCATCCGTGCGGCCGGAGTGTCAATGCGGGTGGGTGATCTGCCCCGGATGCGGCAGGAATGCGGTGCCTCCGAGTGGGTATGGACGCGGTGTTCCCCGGCGGCGTCCCACCCTCGTGAACCACCCTTGTGTCCCAATCTTCTGACTCATCCTCATGCCCTCATGCCCGCACGCACGAAGGAGCGCCCGCAGATGGACGACCTGGCCCGGCTCGCTGCCCAGTACGGCGTCGCCACCGACTACCGGCCCGCCGCCGACGTCACCGTCCCGGTACCGGAGTCCACCGTCAAGGCGGTCCTCGGACTGCTGGGGGTGGTCACCGACGACGCGGAGAGCATCCGGGTGAGCGCCGAGTCCGCCGCCCGGGAGGCGGCCGGGCGGCTGCTGCCGTCCACGGTGGTGCTCTGGCAGGGGGAACGGGTGGCTCCGGAGCCCGCCGGGCTGCCCCCGGGCACCCGGGTGCGGGTGGTGGCGGAGGAGACGGGGGAGGTGCTCGCGTGGGGCCCCGCGCTCCCTCTCGGCGTCCACCGGCTCACCGCCGAGGCGCCCGACGGGCGCAGCGCCGAGGCCACCCTGGTCGTGGCCCCGGAGCGGGCCCCGGCCGCGCCCGAGCGGGCCCACGGGCTGCTCGTCCAGCTCTACTCCCTGCTCTCCGAGCGCTCCTGGGGCATGGGCGACCTCGGCGACCTCGCGGAGCTCGCCCGCTGGGCGGGCCGTACCCACGGCGCCGGATTCATCCAGGTCAACCCGCTGCACGCGGCCGTGCCGGGGGCCCCGACCGATCCCTCCCCGTACCGGCCGTCCTCGCGGCGCTTCCCGGACCCCGTCCACCTGCGGATCGAGGACGTCCCCGAATACGCCGACTGCCCCGACCGCGAGGCCCTCGACGAGCTCGCCGGCCGTGGCGGCGAGCTGCGCCGCCAGGTCCTGGAGAAGGGCGCGCTGATCGACCGCGACGCCGTCTGGGAACTCAAGCGCTCGGCCCTGGAGCTCCTGTACGCCGTCCCGCGCACGCCCGAGCGCGAAGCCGCCTACCGGGCCTTCTGCGCCGAACAGGGCGCTCCGCTGGACGTGCACGCCGTCTGGTGCGCCGGGCACGCGGGGGAGGAGGATCCGAAGGAGCGGAGCGATTTCCACCGCTGGCTGGTCTGGCTGACGGACGGCCAGCTCGCCGCCGCCCAGCGGGCCGCCCGCGAGGCCGGCATGACGGTCGGCATCGTCCACGACTTGGCCGTAGGGGTGCACCCGCAGGGTTCCGACGTCTTCGGCTCGTCCTGCTACGCCCGGCAGATCTCGGTCGGCGCGCCCCCCGACGCCTTCAACGCGCGCGGACAGGACTGGGGGCTGCCGCCGTGGCGCCCGGACGTGCTGGCCGCCACCGGTTACGCCCCCTTCCGGGCCCTGCTGCGCGGGGTGTTCCGCTACGCGGGCGCCCTGCGGATCGACCACGTGATGGGTCTGTTCCGGCTCTGGTGGATCCCGGAGGGGACCTCGCCCGCGGAAGGGGCGTACGTCAGCTACGACGGCGAGGCCATGCTGGCGATCCTCGTCCTGGAGGCCCACCGGGCGGGCGCGCCGGTGATCGGCGAGGACCTCGGGACGGTGGAGCCGCGGGTCCGTCAGGAGCTGACCCGGCGCGGGGTGCTCGGCACCTCGGTGCTCTGGTTCGAGCGGGACTGGGACGGCGCCGGGGACCCGCTGGCCCCCCAGGCCTGGCGGGCCGACTGCCTGGCCACCGTCACCACGCACGACCTGCCGCCCACGGCCGCCAAGCTCGCCGGGGGCCATGTGGAGCTGCGCGACCGGCTCGGCCTGCTGACCCGCCCGGCCGAGCTGGAGCGCGCCCAGGACGCCGCCGACACCGCCGAGTGGCTGGAGCTGCTGGACGGGCTGGGGCTGGACACCAAGGGGGAGGAGGCCGCCGTACGGGCCCTGTACGCCTTCCTGCTGCGCACCCCTGCCCGGCTGGTCGGCGTATGGCTGCCGGACGCGGTGGGGGACCGGCGGCCGCAGAACCTGCCCGGCACCTGGGACCAGTACCCCAATTGGCGGCTGCCGGTCGCCGATGCCGCGGGGCGGCCGCTGACGCTGGAGGAGCTGATCTCCTCGCCGCGGGCGAACGCCCTGCTGAGCGCGGTGGGGGAGGGTGTACGGCCTCGTACGGCACCCCCGGGCGCGCGCTCCGTTTAGGTGTTCGCTACGTTTGCACCGTGGACAAGAAGAACGCTCTGCGCGCCGGCGCCGTCACGGCCGGAACCGCGCTGATGATGCTGCTGATGACGTCTCCCGCCCTCGCGCTCACCCGCGATGACGGTGACGACCCGGGTCCGGGGCTGAGCATCGGTCAGACGGTCGGCCTGTACGTGGCCCTGCCCCTCGTGATTTTCCTGGTCATCGCCGGTCTCGTGATGGTCCTCGACAAGTCGGACAAGCAGCAGAAGCAGGCCTGATCCGGTCCGGCCCCACGGGGCCGGGACCAGCAGACCTTCCCGGGCGCCGGGGGTCCGCACCGCCGTTTCGAACCGGCCGTGCGACGCCCCCCGGCGCCTTGTCGTGTCCTCAGACGCCGGCCAGCAGCCGGCGGAGCAGGCCGGTGAGCACGGCGATCTCGTCGTCGGTCAGCCCGGTGAGCGCGGCGCGCTGTACTTCCAGCCCGGCGCTGACGGCCTCGTCGACGAGGGCCAGGCCGCGGTCGGTGATCGTCACCTGGAGCCCCCGCCGGTCGTGCGGATCGGGCTTGCGGCAGAGCAGCCCGGCCCGCTCCAGCTTGTCCAGACGCCCGGTCATGCCGCCCGTGGTGAGCATGAGGGTGGCCGAGAGCTGCCGGGGCGAGAGCGTGTACGGGTCGCCCGACCGGCGCAGCGTGCCCACGACGTCGAACTCACCGCGCGAGATGCCGAAGCGCGAGTAGCACTGCTCCATCGCGTCGCCCATGGCCTTGGCGATCCGGTAGATGCGTCCGAAGACGGCCATGGGGGCCGTCTCCAGGTCGGGGCGCACGGCGAACCACTGGGCCGTGATCGCGTCCACGGCGTCCTTGTCGTCACTCATGCGTGCAGTACTCATGCGTGCAGTATCCGGCTTCCCCGAGATCGTTCGCAAGAAAGTTGCTTGACGATAAGTAGCTTGTCGCTAAGCTACTTGCTAGCAATCAGATCCGGGGGAGAGGTCATGGCAGCGTTCATGAGGAAGACAGCCGCATCGGAGGACGCGAAGGTCGCGGGGGAGCGGTCGCTGCTCCTCGGAATCGGCATCAGCTCGGTCGGGATCGGCATGTACGTCCCCTTCTCGCTGGTCTTCTTCCACCACGTCACCGGCCTCTCCCTCACCGTCGTCGGCCTGGTCATGACGGTCACCGGACTGGCCGGCCTGGCGTTCATGCCACTGGCAGGCACGGCCGTCGACCGGTTCGGCGCCAAGCGGGTCAACCTGGTGCTCTACGGGATGCGGGCGCTCGGCTTCGCCCTCTACCCCTTCGCGAGCTCCCTGCCCGCCTTCGCGGCCGTCGCCCTCGTCACCGCGCTCGCCGACCGCTCCTTCGGCGTCGTCCAGCAGTCCCTGATCGGCGAGGTGGCGCGGGGCGCCGCCCGCGACCGGCTCCAGGCGTCCACCCGGGCCCTCCAGAACGCCGGAATGGGCGCGGGCGCCCTGCTCGTCTCCGGAGTGCTGGCCCTGTGGGGCACCGGCGGGTTCACGTACACCGCCTGGGGCAACTCCCTGGCCTTCGCCCTCGCCGGACTGCTCGTCAGCCGGGTCCGGGCGGGCCGGGTGGTCCCGCCGGCCGACGCGGACGGCGCCGCGGCGGCCGGATCCGCCGGGTACCGTACGGTTCTGCGCGACCGGCCCTTCCTCGGGCTCACCGCCGCCAACTTCCTCATCGCGCTGGGCTACTCCGCCCTCTCCATCCTCTTCCCGCTCTACCTCTCGACCTGGCTGACGGCCCCCGACTCCCTCACCGGAGCCGCCTTCACGGTCAACACCGTCCTGTGCGCCGGGATCGGCGTACTGATCGCGGGCCGGGTCCGCCGCTCCGGCGCCCGCCGCACCCGCTCGGCCGCCCTCGGCGCCCTGCTCTTCGCCGCCGCCTTCCTGGGGCAGATCGTGCTGGGCACGCTGCGGCCCGGCCCGGCCGCCACCCTGATCGCCCTGCTGGTCATCGTCGTCGTCTACACCCTCGGCGAGCTCGTCCACAGCCCCTCCGGCGGCGCCCTGTCGGTCTCCGCCGCCCCCGCGGCCGTCCGCGGCCGCTACCTGGCCACCTACCAGCTGTCCTACTCGCTGGCCGGTGCGCTCGCGCCCTCCCTCTTCACGGCCCTGCTCGCCGTCGACGGCCGGCTGCCCTGGGCCGTCCTGGCCGTCGCCGCCCTCGGCGCCGCCCTGGCGCTGCTCCGGCTGGAGCGGCACCTGCCGGCCGAGGCCGTGCACGCCGAGCCCCCGGCCGTGCGGCGCGCCGCCCCCCGCGCGCCGGGCCCCCGGCCCCCCCCCCGAGCAGCCCCGCCGGCCCCCCCCGTCCCCCCGCCCCCCCCGGCGCCCCCCCCCCAGAAGCCGTCAGCCCCCCGCGCCCGGCCCGCGCTCGCCCCCATCTCCTGGGGCTCCACCTACGCCGTCGTCACCGAGCTGCTGCCGCCCGACCGGCCGCTGTTCACCGGGGTCATGCGGGCCCTGCCCGCCGGACTGCTGCTGACCGCCCTGGCCCGCACCCTGCCCAAGGGGCAGTGGTGGTGGAAGTCCGCCGTCCTCGGCATCCTCAACATCGGCGCCTTCTTCCCCCTGCTGTTCCTCTCCGCCTACCGGCTCCCCGGCGGGGTCGCAGCCGTACTGGGCGCCGCCGGCCCGCTGTTCGTCGTAGGACTGGCCGCGCTCGTCCTCGGGGAGCGGGCGAGCCCGCGCACCGTGCTCGCCGCCGTCGTCGGCGCGTTCGGCGTGAGCATGGTGGTCCTGACCGCAGAGGCCCGGCTCGACGCGGTCGGCGTCGTCGCCGGTGTGATCTCCTCCGCCTCCATGGGCGCCGGCACCGTGATGACCAAGCGCTGGGGCCGCCCCGAGGGCGTGGGCCCGCTGGCGATGACCGGCTGGCAGCTCACCGCGGGCGGACTGTTCATCATTCCCGTCGCCGCCCTCGTCGAGGGTGCCCCGCCCGCGCTCGACGGCAAGGCCTTCCTGGGCTACGGCT
The DNA here is from genome assembly GCF_053611065.1 of Streptomyces sp. NPDC054840. Lineage (NCBI taxonomy): Bacteria > Bacillati > Actinomycetota > Actinomycetes > Kitasatosporales > Streptomycetaceae > Streptomyces > Streptomyces sp. NPDC054840. Next base: position 4,945 of record NZ_JBSGZP010000016.1, on the reverse strand, counting down.
ACATGATGCTGATCAACACCGGCATCGCGTACTGGCTCTGGTTCCGCGGGATCGCCGCCCTCGGCGCCACCTCGGTCACCCTGCTCGGCCCGCTGTCCCCGCTCACCGCCGCCGGCATCGGCTGGGCCGCCCTCGGGCAGGCGCTGTCGCCGGTACAGCTCCTCGGGATGGTGATCGCCTTCGGGGCCACCGTCGCTGGTCAGGCGGCGGCCGCTCGCACCGCCAAATCGTTCAGTTCTACTGAAAAGAACGATCAGAACATTTCGATGGACCTGACGGATGAGGCGGTGCGACGGTAGTCCCCACACACCGCCGGACCCCCGAGGAGCAGACCCACAGTGGCCGTCATGGACCGCGTCCGTACCGTCTCGCACGCCAGGCCCGGCAGCACGGGGAAGAAGGGTGCCGCCGGGCTCGGCGTGCTCCTCGCCCTGCTCGCGACGGTCGTCTGGTCCGGCAGCTTCGTCGCCACCCGGGGCATGGCCGAGACCGTCCCACCCGTCCAGGCGGTCTTCTGGCGCTGGATCATCGCCCTGCTCGCCGTCGCCCCCTTCGCCGCCCGCCAGGCCTGGCGGCAGCGGGCACTGATCCGGCAGCACATCGGCTTCATCGCCCTCGCCTCGCTGTTCGGCGTCACCCTCTACAACACACTCGTACACCAGGCCGGCCTGACCACCTCCGCCTCCAACATGGGCATGATCATGGCCGCCTCGCCCGTCATCATGGCGCTCTACGCCCGCCTCGGCGGCGAACAGCTCGGCAAGCGGCGGACCTTCGGCATGCTGCTCGCCGCCTTCGGGGTGCTGCTGCTCGTCGGGGACGGCTCGATCGGCTTCGGCTTCGGCGGCGGAGACCTGTGGATGTTCGCCGCCGCCCTCTCCTTCGCCACGTACAGCGCCCTGCTGCGGCGCAGGCCCGCCGAACTCGGTGGACCGGCCTTCCTGATCACCACCTTCGTGCTCGGCGCGCTGATGCTGGTACCCGCCTACGCCGTCTCCGTCTCCGTCCAGGGCGGCTTCGAGGTCACCACCGGGACGGTCGGACCGCTGCTGTACGTCGGGGTGTTCTCCTCGGCCGTCGCCTTCTTCGCCTGGAACAAAGCCGTCTCGATGATCGGAGCGGCTCGCGCGGGAGTCGTCTACTACCTCCAGCCGGTCTGCGTGGCCGGGCTCGGCTTCCTGCTCCTGGGCGAACGGACCGGACCGGCACAGCTGCTCTGCATGGCGCTCATCCTCGGCGGAGTCGGGCTGGGGAGTGCCCGGCGGTAGGTTCGGGCCCATGACCGAGTGGGACATCAAGAAGCTGCGGATCCTGCGCACCCTCGCCGAACAGGGGACCGTGACCCGGGCGGCCGAGGCGCTCCACATGACGCCCTCGGCCGTTTCGCAGCAACTGACCAACCTGGCCCGGCAACTCGGGGTGGTGCTGCTGGAGGCCGAGGGCCGCCGGGTGCGGCTCACGGACGCCGCCCACCTCGTCCTGCGGCACACGGAAGCCGTGTTCGCGCAACTGGAGCGGGCCGACGCCGAACTGGCCGGGTACCTCGCCGGGGACACGGGCGAGGTACGGGTGGGTGCCTTCTCCACCGCCGTACCGGCGCTCGTGGTTCCGGCGGTGGCCGCGCTGCGGCGGACCCACCCCGGGGTGGAGGTCCGGGTCCGGGAGACGGAGGCGGCCGAGGCCTACGAGCTGCTGTCGGCCGGGGGCGTGGACCTGGCGCTGTCCCTCACCGCACACGCGCCGACCGCGCGCGATCCCCGGTTCACCCGGGTGGCGCTCCTGGAGGACCCGCTGGACGTGGCGCTCCCGCCGGGCCATCCGCTGGCGGCCGCTCCGGACCTGCGGCTGGCGGACCTGTCCGGCGACCCGTGGATCTACGGGGGCAGCGGCCCCTGGTCGGAGATCGCGCGGTCCGCGTGCGAGGCGGCGGGCTTTGTCCCGGAACAGGCGCACTCGGCGTCCGGCTGGACCGCGATCCTGGCCATGGTCGAGGCGGGAATGGGGGTGGCACTGGTCCCCAGGATGGTGTCGAGCCGCGCCTCTGGCGGCACCGTCCGGGTCCTCACCCACGACCGCCCGACCCGCCACGTGATCGCGGCGGTCCGCCGGGGCGCCGAATCCGCGCCCGCGCTGTCCCACGTCCTCGCGGCCCTGCGCGACGTGGCCTCGGCCCGGCGGTAGAGCCTGCGCGGCACGGCTGCCGGGGGCGGAGCCCCAGGTGCGGAGCCGCACCCGCGGGAGACGTCGCTCCCACGGGTGCGGGCGGAGCCGGGGGGCTCCTACTGCTGAGCGGCAGCGGCAGCGGCGTCCGCGGCCTGAGCCTTCAGCGCGCGCTCGACGCCCGCCCGGGACTCCGAGATCAGGCGGCGCAGGGCCGCGTTCGGCTCGGCCGAGGCCAGCCACGCGTCCGTCGCGTCCAGGGTCTCCTGCGAGACCTGGAGCGCCGGGTAGAGGCCCACCGCGATCTGCTGGGCGATCTCGTGGCTGCGGTTCTCCCAGACGTCCTTGACCGCCGAGAAGAACTTCTCGGTGTACGGGGCCAGCAGCTCACGCTGGTCGGTCTGGACGAAGCCGCCGATCACCGCCTCCTGGACCGCGTTCGGCAGATCGCCGGACTCCACCACCGAGGCCCACGCCTCGGCCTTGGCCTCCGCCGTCGGGCGCGCCGCCCGGGCGGTCGCCGCGTGGCGCTCGCCCGCCGCGGTGGCGTCCCGCGCCAGCTCCGCCGCGATGGCCGGCTCCCCGGCGACGCCCGTCGCGGCGAGCCGCTCCAGGAACGTCCACCGCAGCTCGGTGTCGACGGCCAGGCCCTCGATCTCCGCCGCCCCGTCCAGCAGCGCCGACAGATAGGTCAGCTGCCCCTCCGTGCGGGCCGTGGCCGCGAAGGCCCGCGCCCACGCCAGCTGGTGGTCGCCCGCCGGCTCGGCGCCGCGCAGGTGCTCCAGGGTGGCCTCGGTCCAGGCCGCCAGGCCCTGCTCCCGCCACGCCGGGTCGGCGTACAGGTCGATGGCCAGCTTCACCTGGCGGTGCAGCGACTGGACCACGCCGATGTCGGACTCCTTGCCGATGCCCGAGAGGACCAGCGCGAGGTAGTCGCGGGTGGCGAGCTCGCCGTCACGCGTCATGTCCCAGGCCGAGGCCCAGCACAGGGCGCGCGGCAGGGACTCGGTGAAGTCGCCGATGTGCGCGGTGACGGTGGCCAGCGACTCCTCGTCCAGGCGGACCTTCGCGTAGGACAGGTCGTCGTCGTTCAGCAGGAAGACCGCCGGACGGGTGCGGCCGACCAGCTCCGGCACCGTGGTGAGCGCGCCGTCGATGTCCAGCTCGATCCGGTCGGTGCGCACGAGGGCGCCGTCCTGGAGCTCGTACAGGCCGACCGCGATGCGGTGCGGGCGCAGGGTGGACGCACCCTTGGCGCCGGCGGGCAGCGCGGGCGCCTCCTGGCGGATGCCGAAGGCGGTGATCACACCGTTGGCGTCGGTGGTGACCTCCGGGCGGAGGATGTTGATGCCGGCCGTCTCCAGCCATGCCTTCGACCAGGCGGCCAGGTCGCGGCCCGAGGTCTCCTCCAGGGCGCCCAGCAGGTCGGACAGGCGCGTGTTGCCGAACGCGTGCGCCTTGAAGTACGCCTGCACGCCCTTGAAGAAGGCGTCCGTGCCGACGTAGGCGACGAGCTGCTTGAGGACCGAGGCGCCCTTGGCGTACGTGATGCCGTCGAAGTTGACCATGACGTCGTCGAGGTCACGGATGTCGGCCATGATCGGGTGCGTGGACGGCAGCTGGTCCTGCCGGTACGCCCAGGTCTTCATGGAGTTGGCGAAGGTGGTCCACGCGTGCGGCCACTTCGAGCCCTCCGCGTCCGCCTGGCAGGCGATCGACGTGTACGTCGCGAAGGACTCGTTCAGCCACAGGTCGTTCCACCACTCCATGGTGACCAGGTCGCCGAACCACATGTGCGCCAGCTCGTGGAGGATCGTCTCCGCGCGCACCTCGTACGACGCGTCCGTCACCTTGGAGCGGAAGACGTACTGGTCACGGATGGTGACCGCGCCCGCGTTCTCCATCGCGCCCGCGTTGAACTCGGGGACGAAGAGCTGGTCGTACTTCGCGAACGGGTAGGCGTAGGCGAACTTCTCCTGGAACCAGTCGAATCCCTGCCGGGTGACGTCGAAGATCGCGTCCGCGTCGAGGAACTCGGCGAGCGAGGGACGGCAGTAGATGCCGAGCGGTACGGACTGGCCGTCCGGGCCCTCGTAGGAGCTGTGCACCGAGTGGTACGGGCCGACGATCAGCGCGGTGATGTACGAGGAGATGCGCGGGGTCGGCTCGAAGCGCCAGACGTTGTCCTTGACGTCCGCGGCCTCAGGGGTCGGCGAGTTCGAGATGACCGTCCAGCCCTCGGGGGCCGTCACGGTGAACTGGAACGTGGCCTTCAGGTCGGGCTGCTCGAAGCTGGCGAAGACCCGCCGCGCGTCCGGTACCTCGAACTGGGTATAGAGATAAGCCTGCTGGTCGACCGGGTCGACGAAGCGGTGGAGGCCCTCACCGGTGTTCGTGTACGCGCAGTCCGCGACGACACGGAGCTCATTGGCCCCGGCCGCCAGGCCGTGCAGCGCGATCCGGGAGTCGTGGAAGACGGCCGCGACGTCCAGCGACCTGCCGTTGAGGACGACCTCGTGCACGGCCGGAGCGACCAGGTCGATGAAAGTCTCGCCCCCGGCCTCGGTCGACTGGAAACGCACGGTGGTCACGGACGGGTAGGTGCCGCCCTCCTGTGCGCCACTGAGATCGAGTTCGATCTCGTAGGAGTCGACGGTCAGCAGCTTCGCCCGCTGCTGAGCCTCTTCACGGGTGAGATTCGTGCCAGGCACGCGTTCATCTCCTTCGATGGTGACGTTGCCCGGCCATCCTGCCATCCGGACACCGCCGCCGCCCCGGAGTAATC
>NZ_JBSGZP010000015.1:0-29156 GCF_053611065.1 Streptomyces sp. NPDC054840 | reverse complement strand
TTCCTGGCTTGAGCCAGGAACAGCACCCCGCCCTTACCCCTTCGCCAGCGTCTCCAGGAACGCCCCGTCCAAGTGCGCCTGCTCCCCGTCCCCGCCGATCACCTCGACCGTCCGGCCGTCCAGGTGCGGCAGCTGCGACCGGGTCTCCACCGGGCACAGCAGCCACAGCCCGTGCGGGTTCTCCACCGGACGGCGGGCCACGCCCTGGAGGCCGACGAGGAAGGCGTGGCCGCCCTCGTCCCAGTAGCGGGCGATCAGGCCGGCGTCGTGCAGGAACAGCACCGTGCGCGGGGCCGCACAGCGGGTCTGGAGGTCCTCCCCTACGCGCTGCCAGACGGCCCGCACGAAGGTGGCCAGGCCCGGCTTGATGCGGCCCGGTGCGGAGGCACTGTCCGCACGCAGCACCGTCTGCCAGTCCTGACCCTTCTCCTCCACCAGCTTTCGGAACTCCGCCAGGAAGACGGCGCCCAGGTCGACGGGCAGGACCGGGAAGGCGGCGGCCACGGCGTCCGCGACGCCCGGCAGCCGGACGCCCTTCACCGTCAGGGCGAGGAAGCCGCCGCGCCGGGCATTTGCCCTGAGGCGTTCGCGGACCGCTCCGTGCGGGTCCTCCCGCTCGATGCGAGTGACGCGGGGCGGCGGCAGGAGGCTGGTCAGGCCGCCGGAAGCCGTCACGGGGTGCGCCGTCCGGGCCGCGGGCAGTTGGAAGGTATCGGTGTCGAGGTCGTAGCGGAGGTCGAACCGGGCCGCCTGCAGGGCGTCCTCCAGCTCGACGTGCGTCGGCTCACGTCCCCCCTCGAGCACCTGGAGTTCAGGGAAGCGTGCCTTGACCCGTGCCACCAGCTCCGCCGGGTTGATGCCCCGGTCGACCCGTACGCCCGCGCCCGCCTGGGAGATGCGCAGCGCACGCTCCAACCCGAGGTCCCGCGGGTACAGCTCCAGGCGCGGAGTGACCTCTACGGCCGGAGCAATGGCCGCGGCCAATGCGACAAGGCGGGTGTCGGCAAGCGGGGCGAAGCCTTCCGGGGTCGGTACGGCCCTCAGCTCGCGGACCACCTCCGCTCGGCCGGGCAACGGCTCCTGCCGGGCCAGCCGTTCGGCGGTGGCCCCGAGTGCCGAGGCATAGTCGGCCAGTTCCCGTGGGCTCGGGTCGTCCGTGCCCGGCAGCGACTCCGAGGCGAGCAGGACGGTGTCGCCGCGACGGTGGACGGCGAGCCGTGGCTCGTGTCCTTCCTTCTCGTCACCGGTCTCCGCCTCGACCGCGGCGCGTACGACGGCCAGCGAGCGCGCGAGGGTCCGCTGGGGGGTGTCGTCGTCAGCCCCGTGGCGGGCACGCAGTTCGGCCGCCGCCTCGGGGGCGGTCATCACGCGGCCCGAGCTGTCCAGGATGTCCGCGAGCTCGGAACGGACGGGCGCCAGCCATTCCGCCTCCGCCCACTGCTTGATCTCAATGCGGTGGTGGCGGGAGACCGGCGGCTGCTTGATCTTCAGGTGATCGGCGATGCGTGCCTGTACGGGCCAGGCGCCCAGCGGGGAGAGGCCACCTTCCTGCGGAGGGAGTCCAAGGGTGAGCCGTACGACCTCTTCCCGGTGGGAGCCCTTGCGGCCGGGGGCGGGGGTCAGCAGCGCCGCCATGTCGTCTATCGACAAGATGCGGGCCATCTCCGCACCCGGGACGTCGGCGGACCCGGCGTCCGGTCCGGCAGTGCTGGTCGGGATCCGGGGAGGTGTCCCGTTGGCGGGCTTGCCACGGAGGGCGGCCGCCCACTGCTTGCGGCGCCGGTTGAGTTCCTTGCGGACCAGGGCGCCCGCACCACGGGCCTTGGAAATGGCGTAAGGCTGGATGTCCAGCAGCTGGCCGACGGTCGTCGCGCCGAGACCGTTGGCGACGGAAACCGCGCGCGGGGACAGGCCTGCCGCCTCCAGCACGGTCGTGGCCTCGGCCGCCGCAGCCGCGCTCTCGCGGGCCTCTTCGGCGTCCTCGGCCACGGTGCCTACCGTGGAGGGCGTGGTGGTGGGACGGGTCGCGTCAGCCGCGCGGAAGACCTCCTGCCAGGCGTCCTTCATCTGCCGCAGGGTGTCGAAGCGGTGCTCGATCTCCCGGTGCAGCGCCCGCTCGAAGAAGGCCCGGAAGCCTTCCGCCAGCGCGGGTTCGAACAGCTCGCTGGCGATGTGGAGTTCGGCGGATTCGTTGGTGAGCGGATCGTACTGGCCGTCGCCCCACACGGGGCGCTCTCCACTGGCCATCTCGTGCAGGGTGACGGCTGCCGCGTAGTACTCCGCGTGATCGTCGTAGTGGGTGCGGCGTACCGAACCCAGGAAGGGATCGAGGTAGCCGCGGGTGCCCGCCTTCACATCGCGGTCCGAGGCGTCGGTCAGGGAGAAGTCGAAGAGCTTCAGCTGCCAGGTACGGTCCTTGCGGCGCTGGATGCCGAAGTTGTCGGGCTTGATGTCGCGGTGCCGAAGTCCGTGGCCGGCGAGCTGGTCGAGTGCATGGAAGAGGTCTTCGCCGAAACGCTCCAGCTCGTGGTAGGTGAGCTTCCCCTTGCCGCGGAGTCGGGCGCCGAGCGACTGCTCCCCGGCGTACTCCAGCTCGAGGATCGTCCGCCCGGCGATCTCGCGCAGTTCCTCGCCGCGTAGCTGCACCACGGCTCCGCCGCCGACGAGTTTGAGGGCACGTGCCTCGGCGCGCAGCCGCTCCGCCTTCTCCTCGTCCAGCGCGACCTTGAAGACGTGCTCGTCGATGCGTACGTTGCCGTCCGCGTCCTCGACCGCCCGCTCCACGAGGAGCGCGCGCGCCGTGGCTCCGGTGCCGAGCACTCGGCGTACCGACCATTCGGCGTCGATCGCCTGCCCCGGCATCGCCTCCAGAGGGTCGGCCGCTGCTGCTTCCGGGGAGTCGGGCAGGACGCCGGCCCGTTCCGCCTCGTCGAGCAGGTCCAGGAACGCCTCTGCAGAGCTCAGCCTGTCGTTCACATCGGAACGGGTCGCCTGGTAGACCAGGGTGTCCAAGGCTTCCGAGACGCCGTCGGCAACAGCGAACAGGTGCAGGCCGGAGTCTGCGCGGAGGCGTTCGGTCAGCACGCTGCGCTGCGGTGCGGGCGGCTGGCCGGTCAGGATGAGGTGGGCTACCGCGCCCAGGCCGAACATGTCGAGGTCCGCCGGATCGGCGTACGGCTGGTCCGTCTCCGGTGCGAGGTAGACGCGGGCTTCGTCCTCGATCAAGGCGGCATCGAGCGCCGAACCGCCGATCGAACGGAAGAAAGTGGCGTTGCTGTCGAAGTCGCGTGCGGCTGTCTGCCAGTCCGTGATCCGCAGCTCGGGGCCGGCTCCTTCACTGCGGAAGGAGACGTAGACCGACCGGGCGGCCAGCGCGCGGTGGTACAGGGAGCGGTTGTGGGCGTAGCGGACGGCCTCGGCGAGCTGGCGGACCATGTCGAGCCGCATCTCGGGGGTGAGCTTGCCGCCGTAGGTGTCCAGGTACTGGTCCAGGCGCAGATCGCTCTGCCGGTGGCGGAAGAGGATGGCCGGTCCGGCCTCGTGCTCCCGGAACTCGACGGCGTCGACGATACCGCGGTGGTTGATGCCCTGCAGCACCTGGTACTCGCGCCGCGCGGCACGCTCCGTGGACTTGCGGGCCGCCTCGGTCGCCCCCTGGCTGACCAGGTAGATCCGGACCCGTCCCTCTTCCTGCACCAGGCCGTCGTCACGATGGGCGAGACGGTCCTCCCACGTCGCACCGGCATCGAGCGGATGCGGGCGGAGCTTCCAGGCATCGCCGAAGCGCAGGTGCCCGGTGGATTGCCGGATGCCGATGGTCCGCAGCAGCTGAGGCAGCGTCTGCCGGGCGAACTCGGGCGTGATCCGCCGCTCCGGGCGGTCCGGGGGCAGCCCCAGGAAGTCCTGCCAGATGCGATCCAGGCCACTGCCGCCGCCGTCCCGCCCGTATACGCGGATGCGCTGGACCTCGTCCAGATGGCTCACGAGGTCGGGGGCCGACAGGAAGACAGCGGGCTCGATCCGTGGGACGACCCGCTCGTCCATGCCGAGCTTGCGGGCCGCCCAGCGCAGTTGGCTGCGGAGCTCCTTCGACTTGAGGTCGTTGAAGTGCAGCGGGTTGTTGATCGTCCGCGTGCGGTCGGTGCCGCGGAAGTTCCAGGTGGAACCGGTGTTGTGCAGCTCGCCGGGGTGGCTCTTGATCTCGATCAGGAACAGGCCTGCGGGGACCGCGACGAGAAGGTCGCACTCGTTGATCCGGCCCGAGTGCGCGGTGAACGAGAAGGTGGCCCAAGCGCGGTAGGGCTCGGCCGCGGGCAGCAGTCTCCGTACGTGGTCCAGCGCCTCCTGCTCCCAGGGGTAGGGGGAGGGACGGTCCTGGAACCACTGCTGGACGGGCTTCGGCGGGCCGGGCTTGGGTACCGGCTTTCCTCCCGCTGCTGTCACTTTCCGTCCTCCATCGCACCCCGCGCCCAATGAGACGGGCAAACCACCTGGCAGAGCCTATCGCGCGCCCTTCCGGGACCACGCGGTGTGCATGGTCATGCACGGATCCCTGCGATCAGGCGCTGCCGTGCCTCATCAGCTGCTCGATGGCCGCCAGCACCTGGCGTACAGCCTCCGGATTGCCGGACAGTGCCGCCAGCGAAACCGACGGCCAGCCCTTGAAGCCCTTCGTCCGTTGCTCCGCGAGCTTCTGCTGAAGTCCGTCCACGGCCGGCAGGGCGTCCGCGAAGGCAGAAGTCGCCTCGCTTCCCAGATGGTGGGTGATGGACCCGAAGCTGAAGGCGAGATCGTCCTTGGCGGGATCCTCGCGCAGTGACAGGGTCCAGACAGGAACCTCCCTGCCGGAGACCGGAAAGTAGACCGAGAAACTGGGGTACGCCGCTCCGTTGCCCACAGGGCGCCCTGCCGCCTCCGCGTGATCGAGCAGCGCGAGGGCGACCTGTCGCTGGTCCGGGCTACGGCTCTCCAGTGCAGCATCCATGTCGGCCCGCGTCCACTTCCTGCCCGTCTGGCCTGACCTCGACTGCGTCTTGTTCGCCGTGGCCACCTCGCCGTGGACTCTTGGGACCAGCACACGGTGGTCACCGCTGCCCCTGTACTGGGTCAGCTCGACCGCGTAGACATCGGTCTGCCGCAACTGCCGGTTCAGGAACTCGACGATGGCCCTCAGTTCCAGGGGTATCCGGTCGGCCACGAAGAGCAGCCGCATCCGCCCGGCGGCGAGCCGCTCCTCGACCGTCGCCCAGAACTCCTCGGGTGACTGGCCACCCAGCAGCTCCTGGTAAGCGTCCTCAAGGGGCCGCCCGTCCATCGCGCAGGTTTCCTCGAAGGTTCTCTGGAGCAGCGCAGCAGGCCAGTAACGCACCCCGTTGGCTGCGTAGTCGAGCATCTGGCCCACGACTTCCCGCCGTATGCGTGTGTCGGACGCCCGCTTGACCTCCACCAGGGTCGGCACCCCGTCCGCGTCCACGAACAAGTGGTCCAGCCAGTACGTGGAGCTGCTCTCATTGCTGGTGGGGACCCTCATCTCGCGCGCTACCAGCACGAGCCGAAGAGGTCGGCCGTCAGCGAGCGAACCGAAGTCCAGGATCCGGGGGTGGCGCGCCAGCAACGCCTGGAATTCGGCCTCGGTCTCGAAGGCGGCTGGCTCCAGAGCGTTCAGTCCCTCGCCCAGCAGAAACACTGGTTGTTCGGCCACTTCCATCCCCATCCCCTGAACATCGATCACCACTGCAAGCAGGCTTATCAGACTGCGCTGACAGCCGAGCATGGATCGGTCATGGCCACAGGTCCGCATCGCCGTCACGAAGGCCGGGCAGCAGCACGTCGAGGACCGTCTCTTCCTCGACTTGCACGGCGAGTTACAAGTGGGCCTGCTGTAGATCCGTGCCCCAGGGAGCCTCGGCCGGCTGTCCTCCGAGTGGCAGGATGTCAGGCCGCCGCTCGGCCGATGCCCGCTGTGCCACCATGAGCACGCCGAGAGAAACCGGACCGGTCAGTGGCTGTTCACGCTCCAGGCGCCGACGCATTCCCGTGGCAGCTTCACCGACCCGACCGAGCCAAGCTCCTTGGCGGCCCGGGGCTTCCTCCCTTCTTACGCCTGCTGTTCGGCGGCATGCGCAACCACGTCGGATCAGAGTCGGTCTGTCAGTGGGGCCTGGTACACCTGAAACTGCAGCAACCCACGGATCATCTGCGGAATATTTTTGGGCATAAACTCGTGTACTCTCTGCGGAGTTGAAATCGCCAGGGCTGGAGGTAGATCGTGCACGACCGTGGCAGCTCGGTGGCAGATCCCTCCATGCTCACACTGGCCCGCGACTCGCGCGGCTGGACACAGTCCGACCTTGCCGACGAGTTGTCACGACTTGAAGGAACCCGTATCACTCAGGGGTACGTCAGCCGAGCTGAAGCGGGCCGCATCCCCGTCAGGGATGGACGCGTGCAACTGTTCGCCGACGCGCTCCGCTACACCGCCGACCTACTGTGCCGCACTTCCGAAACTGCCGGGGCAAGCGTTGGGCTGATCCATCACCGCAAGCGCGCTTCCATGGGGGCACCTGCCCTGCGTCGGATCCACGCGACGCTGGCGCTTACCCGCCTCCAGGTGGAGTCTCTGACCCAGGCGGCAGACTTCCATCGCCGTATCCAGTTCCGGCGTATTGAAGTCAACGACTTCGACACCCCTACGGACGCGGCGGAGACGGTGCGCGAGGAATGGAGTGTCCCCGCAGGCCCCGTCGATGACATGGTCGCCCTGCTCGAAGGCGCCGGCGCACTGGTCGTGGTCCGCGACCTCTGCACTACCGCGCTCGATGCGGTGAGCCAGTGGCCTGCGAGCAAGGCACCGCTGGTGCTCCTCAACTCCAATGCTCCCGCTGACCGTTCCCGCTTCAGTCTCGCGCACGAGCTTGGTCACCTGGTGATGCACGACGAGCCCGGCGAGGCACGCGTACAGGAAGATCAGGCCAACCGATTCGCCGCCGAATTCCTCATGCCCCACGACGCCATCCTGCCCGAGCTGAAGCCAGGAATCGACGTATCGCGCCTGCTGGACCTCAAGGCGCGGTGGGGGGTATCAATGGCAGCTCTCATCAGACGAGCCATGGACCTGGGCGTTGTCAGCGAATGGCAATACCGCACGCTCATGGTTGAGTTGTCCGCCCTGGGATATCGCACCAATGAGCCGACCACTATCCGGCGCGAAACCCCGCGCCATCTCGCTCAAGCCGTCACACGGCTTGAGGAGCAGCTCCACCTCAGTCCGACCGAGACAGCCCACCTGGCGGGGCTGGGTCGCGAGGAGTTCCACGAGATCTACTTGTGTGCTTCTTCTCCGTCCGGACACAAGGATGTGCCGGACCCTTCTGCGAGGTGATTCATGAGCAACACCCCCTCCCCGCGGCGGCGACCGCCCGCCTTGAAGACTCTGGACCACACCGTTGCTGCCCTGCCTCTTCTGCAGGGACGGGTACTGCTCCATGAAAACGCCCTCAACCTTCCGCGGCCGCGCCACGCGCTGGATGACGATTTCAGCGGCGTGGTGATGACCGGTGCCAAGGCCGACGAGCGTGCCTTCCACCTTCGCAGCACGGCGGGTTACGAAGGCACCCTCCTGATCGACAGCGCTCCCTACACTGGCTACGTCGCGACGGCAGACGAGCCTTTCATGGTGCCCACCGACGAGCTGTTCGCCTCAGTGGACACCTCGCTGGCCTTCCAGAAGGCTCGCGGAGCGAGCGCGGCACTGACCCCGACCGGCTACATTCCGCCCGCGGACTCCAAGACGCTCAAGGCAGTGATACGCGAGGCCAACAAGATCGAACGCGCCGATACCGTCGTGACGCTCCCGATCGACGTCACGTGGCTGAACCGCGAGAACATCGGTCAACTCATCGCGGTCTGCACGAAGATCCGGCACCCGAAGTCCATCATCCTGTGCGGCCAGTTCGACCCGCTAGAGCAGGCGAAGGGCATCCCGGCCAATCTACGTCGCCTGATGACTGAGGTCGCGCACATGTCGCTCCTCCGGACTGACCTGGCAGCGCTCGATGCCATCGCGCATGGCGCCTTCTGTGCTGGCGTCGGCGTTCAAAGCTCCCTTCGTCACGCGATCCCGCCCGGCGAGAAGGCGCAAGTCGGCAAGCCTGGGGGCCGCATATATCCGAACGTGCTGATGCCGGAGCTCATGTGCTTCAAGGGCGCCGAGTCCCTCGCCAGGCTGTACAGCAACGTGGATCCCGCGACCTGCTCCTGCGAGGAGTGCGATGGGCGTGGTCTCGATCGCTTCTTCCTACCGGACGGCGATACCCGGCGCGAGGCCGACAATCACACCGTCCTCACGTGGAGCGACTGGGTCACCGAAATGGCCGGCTACCAGCCAGGCACTCCGCGCAAGTCGTGGTGGCGCGACAAATGCGCGGCTGCGATCGACCGCTACGCGTTGGAGAACCAGCGTATCGGCCTGGGCGCCAGCCCCAGGTCCGGATTCCAGGCGCCCTCGCCGCTCAAAGCATGGGCGACACTCCCCGTCGCTCCGTAGCAAGCCGCGGACTGAGTACTCAGGGGAGCTGGCGGTGGACGTGTTCCAGGAACTTCCAGCCGGCGACGGTATGGCGTCTGCGCACGAAGGGCCGCGGCGGCACCACCACTTCCACCGAGTCCCCCTGAAGCGTGAGCAGGCCGATGCCGTAGAAGTCCGCGCGCAGCACGGCATCATCCTTGCGCCGCAATACGCCGTCCACCACCACCGCGCGAGAACAGAACGGAGTAAATCGCTCGGCCTTCTCCATCCCCGACTCCCAGCTGCGGCCAGGCACGAACGCCATGTCGATATGGACAGGCTGCGCCGCGCGACGGGTGATCGACCCGTCGCTGCGGACCGCCGCACCCTTCGGCAGGGACTTCAGCACCCGCCGCTCCCTCTCGCTCAAGGAGCTGGCAGGAACCGGCTCGCCCAGGGGCAGCGACATGAGGAGATCCAGCACGCCAGGCCGCGTCAGCGGCGGCATCCCATCAGCTGCCCGCCGCTCCCGCTCGAGCACGTCATACCGATAGGCCACAACAGCTTCCGTCCCAAAGGCTTCGACGAGCGCGAGCTTCGCCTCACGGGGCACGAGGTCGCAGGGAGCCAGCACACCTGCGACGACATCCATCTGCTCTCGCGCCACAACCGACATGAACCAACCTGCTCTCGTTTCGAACTGACACCCTCGTCTGCGGTGCGTCTGCACGCCCGTGCTTACCCTCAGGCCCCCATCACCGGAAGCGCGAGCAGCTCACGTTCACACGATCCACTCGCCAGTCCCCTCCTGGCCGCAGCTTGGCAGGATCGACCGCCTAACCAGCATCCCCTACCCGAGACACGGGAACGCCTCAGCACGGATGGCCAGGCTAGTACGGGCACTCGTACGCCCGGCGGCCACCTCCTCGGATGATCGCGAAACGGCCAGCACCCGTCACGGGCCGACCAGCAAGCGTCCACGCCGGCCACCAACGAACGACTGCGAGCCTAGCCACCACAAGCGGCCATGCCTACATCTGTCCGAATCTTCATCGCTGCCTGCCAACCCCCATCCTCTTCCAACCGCGCCAGGCGGAGTGCGGCTGAGAGCATGCCCGTGAGGCATTCACACGGTGGGGAGTTCAAGTACCACGACAGCTCAACGAACGGCAGCAACAGGTGCTGCAATGGGTCGCCCGAGGCTGCCCTGACGGTGTGTGGGAAGGAACCGCAGGCAAGCTCAGCTGCCAAGCCCTGCACAGCCGCGGACTGGTCAAAGTCTCCAAGCGACAGGGGCAATGGTCCGTCGCTCTCACCAAGGCCGGCCAGCAATACTTGGACCACGGATCCCATCCGCCCGAACAACCTCTCAGGAAAGACACCGCACCAGCGCCACGGGCTGTAATCCAGTCACCCGACGTGGCCAAGAGCGAGAAATCCAGCGCCATGGCGGTTGCGCCCGTGCCACCGCAACGAACCAGATCCCTTCCGCGGAAGAGAGCCAGGACCGTCACGGAGCAGCTCCTGGAAGAGCTCGCCGAAGCCGGCGGCCGCGTCGTCAAACGCGAAGCCAGCGGTCGGGAGACCGAGAAATGGCCAATCCGTGTTGCCGCAGCACGGCAGTCGGGAAAGATCCCTGCAACCAAGGAACTGCACGCAGGCTGGTGCCGCGACGGATACGAAATCCGGCTGGTCGACGCCCCAGCCTGGCGCTTGGCCGTGCTGTCACCCGTTGCCGTACCGGCACGGCTCCCCACTCCACACCCCGTGGTCAGAGCTCTTCAGGCGCACCCCCAGCCCATGGCGCTGACCAAAGCCGTGCAGGGCAGAGCCTTTCGCCTCATCCACGCATTGCTCACCGCAACGCAGAGGCTGGGATTTACCAGCGCGTTCGGCACGGCCGAGAGTGCACCCGCGCCACATCGCCGACGAAACGGCCCATCCCACTTCACCATCACAGCCCAGGGCCAGCGATGCGATTTCCTCATCCTGCAGGAACAGGACCGGACCGACCACATCCCCACGAAGAAGGAACTCGCAGACGCCGAGAAGCACTCCTGGGTCAGGATTCCCCGGTACGACCACTCCCCCGCTGAACGCCTAAGGATCTGCATCAGTGGTGGGTTACGGCACAGGGCCGACGAGTGGGCCGATACGACCGCACGCCCCCTTGAGGACCAGCTCGCCGAAATCGTGCAGGAAGTGGGACTTCGCGGCGAGGCCACCGAGCGCAAACGACTGGCAGACCTGGAGGCAGCACGAGAGAAGCGGCTGCAGTGGGAAGCCGCGATGCAACGGGCAAAGATCGACTTCGCCGAAGCAGCCCGAGTCCAGCATCTCGAAGCGCAAGAACGAGCATGGCGCCGCGCAGCGGACCTAGCCGAGTACGTCGGCGCCCTCCGCCTCTACGCGCAGACCTTGGCGACCGGACCGGAGAGGGACGGAGCCGAGGCATGGATCGCTTGGGCCGCCGACCACGTGGAGCGCCTGAACCCGCTCAACGGGACGCTCCGCCTGCCCGACATTCCCGAACCTCGCGCCAGCGACCTGCAGCCGTTCCTGCACGGATGGAACCCCTACGGTCCCGGCTACTAGTCGCGAGCCCTCGGATTGCTCACAGAGCGTATTCGGAGAGAGAAGTTGGAGCGCGGGTCCCACACCGACCGACCCGGTCGCCTACTACCCGGAAGGCCCCCCGCAGCGAGATCACAATCTGCTGCGAGACGCACCTTCCCAGCCTGACGGATCGTCGGGAATGACCGACGGCGTGCGTCAAACGTGCGTCACGAGCGTCGAATAAGCGTCAAGATATCGCCCACAACGCACGCAGCGAACATAATGCACACTGCCCGAACCTGCAGGTCAGATGCCCTTTCCGACGGGCTCAAGGATCGCGACACACTCGACATGATGAGTCATCGTGAAACACGTAGAGCCCACAGCAGGTTAGAGAAGATCGCAGGTCAGCGATGCGTGAGGAGCGAAACGGCCTGAATTCCATTCTGTGGGCAAGACCCGGTTCGGCACGCTGGTGACGGTTCTGCGGCGCGAGGGTGCGGAGGCTGTCCGTAGGGCAGGCCGTAGAGCCTTCCGCTGGAGGACCGGGCCCTGCTCGTGGCGGTGTACTGGCGCCAGGTGCAGGTGGAGCATGGCAGCCAGGACCTGATCGGGGAAGGCGAGGCGGGGCGGGCGGCCGCGTTGGGTGTCCCCGTCCGGCGCCAGAGTCTGGACCAGGTCGTGCAGCTGGTCCGGGGACTTTGCGTTCAGCGCTCCGTCGGACAGCAGGGCCGGCGTCCACTCCGGCTCACGCGGTTGAAGGATCCGGGGTGCCGGGACGGCTGGGGCCGGATGGGGATGAAGGACGCAGTTCCAGTCGCCGTGGAAGGCGTGCCGGGTCAGCGCCAGTGCCGCCTTCTCCGCATCACCGATCGTGACTCCGGTCGGGTAGGCATTGGTGTCGAGCTCTGCCGTGACGTGCAGTCCGGTGCGGGTGGGTGGACTGCGGCGATGGACTGAACGATGACTTCGCGGCGGGCCAGCGGGCGGCCCCGCCAGTTCATGGTGATGTGGGAGAAGAGCCGGTGCTCGATCTTGTTCCACTGCGATGTGCCCGGCTGCAGAGGGCAGACAGTGATCGTCAGTCCCCTTTCAGTGGTGAGGCGGGCGAGCTCGAGTTGCAGGCTCGGGTGCCGTAGCCGTTGGAGCCGCCCGCGTCCGCGGTGATAAGCAGCCGTGTCGCCCGCGGGTAGGCGGCCTGGCCCGGGCCGTGCCACCAGCGGCGGATCGATTCCACCGCGAACGCGGCGGTGTCGTGATCGGTGCCGACGTTGACCCAGCCGGTGTTCGGCGCCGGGTCGTAAACCCGTACGGGATCGCCTTCCCCAACCGGGGCTCGGCGAAGTCGTGCATGTTCACCGGCACCGGACCACCGGCCGGCATCCTGGTTCTCTCGTGCGTGCTCGTTGAGATAGCGGAACCGTGCGTCCCGGTCGATGTGCTGGCCGCCCTCGCGAGAGCTCGCGTTGGCTTCACCGTCACCCGCAGCGGCGACATTGGGTCGGCCCCGCACATCCGGTTCGACCAGCGCCAGTAGGGCCGGCCGCAGCCCCGGATCGAGGTCCGCGACCCGCTTGCGGCCCCCGCCAGCCCGTGCGACAGCCCGGACGCCGCCGTGCCCCAGGACGCGGGCCTCGGCAGGCATCGACAGTCGGCGCTGCCGCTCGTCCATGTGCGAAATCAACACCTCGATTCCCTGCAAGCCCTTGAGCGCGGCCCTACCGAGCGACGTGGCGCAGGTTCGGACGTGCGGGCAGGACGGCGATCGCGGTGAGGACGATGCCTTGGTCCACGAGCCACCGTCCGTGGAACCTGCTGACCTCGTCCTCTCCGATGCGGGGGCCCGGGACCAGGAACTCGGCGCTGAACGTCCGCTCCGCCGGCTGGAAGCTGACCGAGGCCGTGCGGAAGTCGAGCCGTCGGTGGGTCAGCGGGAACCAGGTTTTGTAGACGGACTCCTTCGCGGAGAACAGCAGTCGGTCCCAGTGCCGGTCGGCACCGAGGCTCGACAGATGCGCCCGTTCCTCGGGGAGGGAGATCATTTCCAGGACCCCTTCGGGGAGCGGCTGGTGCGGTTCGGCATCGATTCCGAGCGCCGTGATCTCGTCGGCTCGAGCGGCCGCCGCGGCCCGGTACCCCAGGCAGTGGGTCATGCTGCCCACGGTTCCGCGCGGCCAGAGCGGTGCGCCCCGCTCTCCCGGCAGCAGCGGCATCGGGGGAATGCCCAACGCGGCCAGGGACTGCCTCGCGCAGCGCCGTACGGTGGCGAACTCGCGGCGCCGGGCTGCCACCGCAGCCGCCACAACAGCCGCCTCCTGCGGGAACAGCTCCGCGTCCACGGCGTCGTCGAAGGCATGATGCGCCACAGTCACCGACGGCAGAATTCTCTCGATCAAGGTCGGCTCGCCATCCGATCCGTCGCAGCAGGGGTGTGTGCAGTCCGAGGGCCAAACGGGTTCGAGGACCGGCCGGGTGCCGATGTCGCGGTGGAAGTCGTAGAAGGTTCGCAGCACGGTCTTGCTGTGCGCTCGCACCGACGGCGCGCACGGCTTGCCACCTGCGGCCCACCGGCCCGCGTCGCCCACGTGCCACCAGTACGGACGCCTCGGCCGTCCGGCAACCTGAAGCCATCGGCCTTGTCCTGCTTGCCCCGGGTCGGCAGGCTCTCGGGACTCATACCCAGGTCCGGGGCGACCTCTGTGGCCGTCCTACCGGAGGACCGGGCCAACGCCACGGCGTCCCGCTTGGACTCCTCCGAGTACCGCTTGCCATGCTTGTTGCTCACCTGGCTCTACTTCCCCGGGCGCGCAACCGGGCGGCCTGCCGTGAAGACGTGTTGGATCCGGCGGAGGGCGCCCAACTCGGTCAGCGGGTTGCCTTCGACGACGATGAGGTCGGCGCGTTTGCCTGGGGCCAGGACACCTGTGTCGGGCAGTCCGAGGGCACGGGCGGCGTTGACGGTGGCCATGTCGAGAATCTCGCGATGCGCGAAACCGAGTGAGGCAAAGAATTCGAGCATGCCGACGTAGTCGCCGAAATGAGCTCCTGGCACGCCCGCGTCGGTGCCGGCGATGAACCGGACACCGGCCTCACGCATGTCAAGGATGACCTCGACCATCGCCTTTGCACGCTCAACCGCACCGGTGATCTGGCCCGGCGCCGCCCCGACGGCGTCCTGGAGCACCTGGGCCGGACGGACACCCAGCTCAAGGCGCACGGCGTACGGGTCGAAGCCGGCGAGATCGAGGCCTTGCTCCTCGGGCATCCCCTGGTCAGGCAAGCGGTCGTGCTCGCTGCCGAGATCGAGGGGCAACGGAGCCTGGTCGCTCATGTCGTCCCTGGCGCCGGCCTCGACCCCGCTACGGCTGCCGGGCAGCTCGACGCCTTCCTCGCCCGCGGGCTGCAGCGCCCCATGCTGCCGGCGGCCTACGCCTTCCGGTCCGCGTTCCCGCTGACGTCCAGCGGCAAGACGGACCGGCGTCGACTGGGCGTCGAGCAGGCGGTGTTGCGAATGCCGTTCAGTGGCCCGGACCCGGCATCGGATCCGGACCCGGCATCGGATCCGGACCCGGCATCGGAATCGGATGTCGACCCGGATCGGCACGGCCTCGTCACCGCTCAGGTGCGCCGGAGTGTCCTGCGCGTGCTGGGGCAGACGCCGGCTCCGGACATCGACCTCTTCTCGCTCGGCCTCGACTCGCTCTCCGCGATCCTGCTGAGACGGGCGCTCCAGGACGCGCTGCGCTGTGAACTCGACCAGGAGGACATTTTCAAGTACCCGACGGAGACCGCGTTGACACGCCGGATCGTGAGCATACTGGAGAGAGAGGGTGAGAGGCTGTGAAGGATTCGCGGTCCAAGCTGATCTGCCTGCACCACGCCGGCGGCGGTCCCTCGGTATTCGATCACTGGGTCCGCACCGCTCCGGACGGCCTGGACGTCATCGCCCTGGAGCTGCCGAAACACCCGGACATGGCCGGCCGCCGCCTTTATCGAAGTGCCGATGACCTGGTCCCCGTACTGGCGGAACATATCGCGGAACGGGCGACAGAAGGCGGCGTCGACGAAAAGGGCGACGGTCATTACGTGCTCTTCGGACAGAGCATGGGAGGTCTCCTTGCCTATCTGGTGACGCGGTATTTTCACGAGCGCGGCGGCCCGCTGCCGAAAGCCCTCGCCGTGGCGTCGTACGCGGCTCCCAGTATTCCCTGGACCGACCCCACGGGGCCCGACGCCCCGGACGACGTGCTGGTGCGGCGACTTCACGCCATTGGTGGCGTCCCGACGTGGCTGGTGGAGCACCCCGGCTGGCTGTCGCCCTTCCTGGGCCTGGTAAGGGACGACGCGAGACTCTGCGGGACCTATCGGCATGTGCCGCAGTCGAGCAGGCTGCCCCTGCCGGTCCATGTGTTCGGCGGGAATCGAGATCCCCTCGTTGCGGAAGAGTCCTTGTACGGCTGGTCCGAAATCGCGGACGAGGTCACGGTGAAGGTTCTCGACGGCGGCCATTTCCTGGCGTCGGAAGATTTCGGACAGCTTCGCCGGTCGGTTTTCGGCCTCGCCATCGGTGGGCATGTTCGTGCCGGATAAGATGCGATGCGAGAGCCCGAGAAAGCATAAAGAGCACGTAAATCGGCGAGGTGGAAATGAACTTCACGAAATTCCTCGGAATTGCATGCATCGTGGCCGGTGCGATTCTCGCTGTGTTCTTCTGGGACACCGAGGTGAAGTGGTTCCAGGGAGGCCCTGCCGGGCTTCTCCTCATTCTGCTGGGAGCAATGGACCTGGGGAAGGAATATCGGTCTTCCAAGGGCAAGAAGAGCAAAAGCATCATGGAGGAACTGCGGGAGGAGATCGGCGGTCTCGACCGATCCCGAAAGCGGAGCGACGATGACTGATCCGACCGAACTCGGGAAGTGGCATGGCTGACACAGTGGTCGAGTTCGACCGGAGCGCATCGGGCAAGGAACGCGGAGCCCGCCTCCTCGTCCTCGCGACGGGGACGCTGTCCACCGCCCATCTGCCGTTCTGGCTCAACTGGCTGTCGGCCAACCGCCCGCACTACGAGGTGACTGCGGGCCTGACCGACTCGGCCCGCGACTTCGTCAGCCCGACGGCGCTGGCCGCGCTCACCAAGAGCCCGGTGACTGCCAACTCCTGGACCACAGCGGCCGGTTCACTGGAGCCGGTGCACACCAGGATCGCCACCACCTACGACGGGATCCTCGTGTACCCCGCCTCGGTGGCGTTCCTGTCCGGGCTCGCGGCGGGCTCGGGGGCGTCCCCCTTCCACTTGGCCTTGCTCGGCACCCGGGTGCCCGTCGTGATCGCCCCGTGCTTCCCGCCGGGGGTCCTCGGCAACCCGATCATCGGCGACCTCCTCGCCCGGATCGGTGCCGTGCCCAACTATCACCTCGTCGAGCCGCGCAAGGGCAAGAGCCGCAGCGTGGACGGCGAGACCGACGTGACGGCCCCGATGTGGGACGCGATCGGTATCTACGAGGCGGCGGTCGACGCGGATGCGGACGTCGATGTCGATGTCGATGTCGATGTCGATGTCGATGTCGATGTCGATGTCGATGTCGATGTCGATGTCGATGTCGATGTCGATGTCGACCACAGCGTGAGTGTCTGAGGAGGACGGCGATGGAACACTTTCTGTACACCTTTGCCGACCCGCGTGCGTACGACGACATCGCCCGCTGGCAGGCCCACCCCGACGACCCGCGCTTTCACCGCACCCGCAAGGGCCCGGTGCGCCTCGCCGACGGCAATGACGGCGACACGGGAACCGAAGTCGCCGACGGCTGGCAGCAGGCCCGGCACGGCATATGGACCGTCTGCCGGCCCGGCCCCGAACCCCTGCGCGGCCAGGGCTGGAAGATCCATGTGGCCGTCACCCCGGACACGTTCCCCGGCGTGCTCGACACCGTCGCGCGGTACTGCTTCGGGAACGGCACCCCGTTCAAGTTCCTCGCCCGGCACGAGTACGCGTGGCTGGTCAACGCCAAGTACGCGCCCCGGCAGATCAGCGGCAGGGGAATCGTCCTCTACCCGGCGGACGAGCGCCGTTCGCGCGAGGGCGCCCATGAACTGGCTGCCCTGCTGGACGGCATACCCGGCCCGCGCATCCTCTCGGACCTCCGGATCGGCAACAGCGTGGTACATGTCCGCTACGGCGCCTACACCAGACGCTTCTGCCGCACTCCCAAGGGCGGGATCAGTCTCGCCCTTGCAGACCCCGAGGGCCGGCTGGTCCCGGACGTACGGTCGGTGCCGTTCCGTGCCCCGGCGTTCGTCACCGTCCCCGAGGCGTTCACCGCCCCCGCGCCGGGACCGTCCGGTGACGCCGGCCCGGTGCCCCCGTACCGCGTCGACAAGACGCTGCACTTCTCCAACGCCGGCGGCGTCTATCTCACCACCCACCTGCCCACCGGACGCGAGGTCGTCCTCAAGGAGGCCCGGCCGTACGCCGGTTACGACCTGGTGGGCGCCGACGCGGTCACCCGGGCCGAGGCGGAGTATGCGGCGATGCTCCGGTTCGCCGACCTGCCGGAGATCCCCGCGGCCTACGAGCAGTTCACGTGGCAGTCCCACGTGTTCACCGCGATCGAGTACATCCGGGGCACCACCCTCCACGAGTGGTGCGCCGCCAACCAGCCGTACCTGCTGCGTCCGAATCCCTTCGAACCGCCGCGCCCCGAGGAGATCCGCACCTACCGGGAGAAGGTCGAGGCGATTCTCGACCGGGTACGGGACGCGGTCGCCGTCATCTGGGAACGCGGCCACATCTTCGGCGACCTCCACCCCGGCAATGTGATGGTCACCCCCGACCTCGATGTCAGACTCCTCGACCTCGAAGCCTGCGTCCCCCAGGACGCGGACCGGCGGTTCCCCGGCGCCCCCGGATTCAACGACCCGGCCAAGACGGGACGCGCCGCCGACGAGCACGCGCTGCGCCTGCTGGAACTCTCCTGCTACCTGCCGCTGACGCATCTCGTCCCCATGGACGCCACGAAATTGCGCCAGCTCCTCGACACCGCCCGGACCAGGTTCGGCCTGCCGCCGAGCTGGTCCGACCGCATCGAACGCACCTGCGCGCGCCCCGGCTCCGTACGCCCGGCCGAGGCGCTGAGCACCGCCGAGTCCACGCACCTGGACCACCACCTCGGCTTTGAGTCCTGGGCCGCGCAGCTCACGGCAGGACTGCGCGCCACGATGGACGCCGACCGTGCCGACCGGCTGTTTCCCGGGGACCACACCGGCTTCTCGATGCCCCCGGTGGCCCTGGCCGCCGGTTCCGCCGGAGTGTTGTGGTCGCTGCTCGGCACCAAGGGGGTCGAGCAGGACGACCTCGTCGAGCGCATCGCCGACTGGACCTTCACCCACGGGCGAGCCGCCGCGTCCCGGCTCGAATGCGGCCTGTACGACAGTGAGCTGGGAGCCGGGTACGTCCTGTGGCGGGCCGGCCGCCCCGAGCAGGCGGCGGAACTGGTCGGCACGGCACTGGCCAAGGACCACGCCGACGCGGGCCTGAGCCTCTTCGGAGGTCTGGCCGGTGTCTATCTGGCCGTGGCCGAACTGACGCGACCCGAAGGCCTGTTGTCGGACGTGTCGTACGTCGGGCGCCTCGGCGCGGAACTCACGGACCGCGCCGGCCGACTGCTGACCGCCCTACGGGCCGTCGACACCCCCGACCCCGCCTCGTACGGCCTGATGCACGGCGTCGCAGGTATCGCCCTCGCCGTACACCGCCACGGCCGCGCCACCGGAGACCGGGCAGCCGTCGATCTCGCCCGTGGTCTCATGGAGTTCGAGTTCGCCGGGTACATCCGCTGCACGGACGGCTCGATGCAGTTCAACGAGGCCGGCCGGCGCTCCCTCGGCTACCTCGAAGTGGGGTCCTGCGGCAGCGCGTTGGTGCTGGCAGAGCTCGAACGGTACGAGGGCTGGAATCCGGCCGGGACCTCGGTGCCCGACCTGATCCGGGCGGCAGGACCCGAGCTCATGGTCCAGAGCGGCCTGTTCAGAGGGCGCGCCGGCTTCATGGCCGCACTGACCACGCTCTCCCACGCGGGTTACGAGCGACAGGCCGGCCCCCTTGTCGAGCGTCACGCACGCCAGCTCGGCCTGCACGAAGTCCGTCTGCGCGAAGACGAGGTGCACTATCCGGGCGCGGGCAACTTCAAGCTCTCCGGCGACCTGCGGACCGGTAGCGCGGGCGTCCTCACCGGGGTGGCCCACGCCACCGGACGCCGGGACACCTGGCTGCCCGGGATCGTGTGACTCCCGCTTCCCTCCCCTCTCCCCTGTTCTCCTGTTCTCCTGTGAAAGGCCTCCGTGGACGTTCTCGGCCAGATCCTGCCCCTCGCCCTGCTCGATACGGTGAGTGTGTCGACCCTGGCGATCCCGGTCTGGTTCCTGCTGACCCCGCGCGGCCTGCGCATCGGCAACGTCTACGGCTATCTGTTGATCGTCGGCGCCGGATACCTGGCCCTGGGACTCCTGCTGCTGGGCGGCCTCTCGGCGGTCAGGGAACCGTTGGGCAACGCCGTCGCCTCGCCGGCCGGCGACACCGCGGTCGCGGTGGCCGGCGGGGCGCTCCTGCTCCTCGGGCTCTACTACGGCTTCGTCAAACGCGACAGGGACGACGGGGGCGAGGAGGGCAATCAGGGCCGGCTGACCCGATGGCGGGAGGCGGCGGTCGGCTCGAAGGCCACCGCACGCGGCGTCGTGACCGTGGCGCTCGTCGCCGTGGCCCTCGAAATCGCCACGATGTTCCCCTACTTGGCCGCCATCGACATCCTCGACCGCAGCCGGCAGCCATGGGCGGAACAGGCCGCTCTGCTGGCCCTGTACTGCCTGGTGATGATCGGCCCGGCGGTACTGGCCGCCCTCGCCCACCAGATCGCGGGCCGCGCCCTGCACCCGGCCCTGAACCGGATCGACCGTTGGGTCCGGCGAAACGCGCGGGAGAACACTGCCTGGCTCTTCGGCGTCGTCGGCTTCCTCATGCTCTCCCCGACGAAGCTGTACGAGTACGGCATGAACCGCCTGACAGGGGAGTGAGCGCGGTGGACGGCGCCGGGCCGGCCGCTGGGTCCGTGGCCCAGTCCGTGGCCGAGTCCGTCGGCGAACCTGCGGCTGGGCGGCGCGCCCTACGGCCGCTCGGCGGAGTGCTGACGGCCATGGCCGTCTCACTGTCCGGTACGGCGGTCTCGGCCATTGCCCTGCCCTGGTTCGCGCTGGCCACCACGGGCAGCGCCGCCCGGACCGGACTGGTCGCCTTCTGCGAGATGACCCCCTACGTCGTGGTCAAACTGCTCAGCGGACCTCTGGTCGACAGGACAAGCCCGCGCACCGTCTCCTGGACCACCGACCTGGTCAGCGCGCTCGCCGCAGCCGCCGTACCGCTGCTGCACGCCCTGGATCTGCTCTCCTTCCCGGTCCTGCTCGTCCTGGTCGCTTTGATCGGCGCTGCCCGGGGCCCGGGCGACCTGGCCAAGGAGGTGATGCTCCCGGAGGCCGCCGAGCGCGGCCGGGTCCCGCTGGAACGGGCGGCCGGGCTGTCCGGCGTGATCGAGCGGCTCGCTGCCACTGTGGGCCCGGCCGCCGGGGGTGTCCTGGTGGCGCTGTTCGGGCCGCTGACGAGCCTGACCGTCAACGCGGCCTGCTTCGTTCTCGGTTCGCTGATCATCGCCGTCACACTGCCTCGCGGTATGGGGTACGCGGCAGAGGCCGCCCCATCACCGGACGAGGAAGGCCGGCCGGAGCCAGGAGCTGAGGGTGCGCCGGAAGAGCTGGAGAAGAGAGGCGAGGCGGGCTACTGGCGGCGGTTCGGGGAGAGTCTCGTCTTTCTGCGCGGCGAGCCGCTGCTGCTCACCATCGTGGTCATGGTCGGGGTCACCAACCTGCTGGACGCCGGATTCTCCACCGTGCTCCTCCCCGTCTGGGCAAGACAGTCCGACAACGGGCCCGCGGCGATCGGGCTGCTGGGCGGGGTGACGGGAGCGGCGGCGGTCGTCGGGAGCTTGGTCGCCGCCGTGTACGCGCACCGGCTGCGCCGCCGGACGGTGTTCTTTGCCGGGTTCCTGCTTGCCGGGACGCCGCGCTTCGTGGTCCTGGCGGCTGACGCGCCGATGGGCGTGGTGCTCGCCGTGTTCGCGGTGAGTGGGTTCGGCGCGGGATTCCTCAACCCGGTCCTGGGCGCAGTCCTCTACGAACGGATTCCGCGCCGGCTGCTGGGCCGGGTCAACGCCGTGGGCGACTCTGTGGCCCGGGCCGGCGTCCCCCTGGGCGGACTGCTCCTGGGGGCGGCGGTGACGTCAGCCGGACTCGTACCGGTGCTGTTGGCCGCCGGGGCTGCGTACTTCCTCACCACGAGCCTCGCCGGGCTGCGCCGGGAGTGGCGCGAGCTGGACCGCCCCGGCAGGGGCGCCGGACGGGGACCCGACCGGTCGGCGCGTCAGAGTCGTTGACCAACCCCGACGCCTACCCCGACCACGGCGAGGCAGTGACCGCCCACCGGGCAGCGAGGTCCGTGCCCGACAAGACCGGGCCGTGCCGCTGGCGGCTCTCGCAGCAGAATCACAACCTGATCTCCGTGTCCGAAAACCTCAACGCCATAGCCTTGCCTGACCCATCGGCTGCGCCACGTACTTCGGCATGACCATATACGCCCAGCTGTTCGAATCGCGAGAAGAGGGTGTCGGGGTCGTCGATAACCACCTCGTCAAGACGCGAGCAGCCTATGACCATCTTGCCCTGCTGCCCGGAGGCCCCATCGCTGACATACCACACGATCCGTGCGGGAATGCTCTCTCCCCGGCGTCCGGACGAGCGGTAGTAGACGTGCTCGCGGCTGATGCCCAGCACGTCGTCCCGGGGAACGAGCATGGCCGGAACGTCGAAGAGCTCCGTGGACCAGCGAGGCTTGATGGGGGCGATGAAGGAGGGCAGGGCCGTTCGATCAGTTTGGCCGGCCACTACACTCGCTCGGCCATGCTTGCGATCTCGGGCGAAACGCATTCGTCCAGCTGGCGTCGTTCGCTTCAACCGACAGCGTTTGTTCGTGGGTTCCGGCGGCGTTCAGTGATCATCGGCACTCTGGATGTACACGAGAAATAGCGGCAGCGGCACCGTCGTGGGCGTCCCGCTCGTAGACCTGCTTCGCAGATCGATCGTTCCGCGGAAAAGGAGCCGTGCTGTCTGCGGCAGAGGTGACACCATGCGGTGTCACGGCAGATGACAGCACCAGTACGTTTCAGGCGGGCCAGACGGGGCTCATCGTCCGGATCCCGGAGGCAGAGCCGGCCGTCCGCAGGTGGCGTGAACGGCTCGACCTCTCAGCCCAGGCCGGGGTTCCAGCCCACATCACCGTGCTCTTCCCGTTCCTCGACGAGAGCCGAATAGACGCGCTCGTCTACTCCGCCCTCGCGGAGGTGTTGGGCAGCCACCAGGCCTTCGACCTGCGGTTCGAGAGATGCGGGCGGCTCCCGGAAGTGCTCTATCTCGTCCCCGAGCCCGACACACAGCTGCGGCAGCTCACGGAGGCGATCGCTGATCGCTGGCCTGAGGCTCCTCCGTATGGCGGCCGGTTTGCCGAGATCGTGCCGCACCTGACCATCGCTCAAGGACAGGAAGAAGCCGTCTTGGAGGAGATCGAGGCCGACCTCACCGGCAGGCTCCCGTTCACGTCTCACGTCTCGTCGGTTGAACTCATAGTGCACGACGGCGTGAAGTGGCAAGAACGGGCGTCGTTCGCACTCGGAGAATGACGCAGGTCATGAGGCTTGGCTGGCCCGCTGCCCTCGGGCAGTGGACCAGCGTGGGGCCAGTCAGCTGGCGTTAGCGTGCTCGGCGCGGGCTCGGGTGCTGGCGAGGCGGTAGGAGTCGGTGCCGGTCTCGATGATGGTTCCGTTGAAGGTGAGACGGTCGACGATGGCCGCGCAGAGGCGGGGGTCGGTGAACGTCTTGGTCCACCCCCCGAAAGACTCGTTCGAGGCGATGGCCACCCTGTTCTTCTCCTCCCGTTCCGTCAGAACCTGGAAGAGGAGTTCGGCGCCGCGGCGGTCGAGTTCCATGTAGCCGACCTCGTCGATCTATGCTGATATCCGCATAGATCGACGAGGTCCGCTACATCCCGTTCGAAGCGGAGGCCGCGAACCTGTTCTTCCAGCTCGTCTCGAACAGATACGAGAGGGCCAGCGTGATCGTCACCTCGAACAAACCCTTCGGCCGCTGGGGAGAGGTCTTCGGCGACGAGACCGTCGCCGCCGCCGTGATCAACCGACTCGTCCACCACGCCGAGGTCCACTCCCTCAAAGGCGAGTCCTACCGCATGAAGGGCCGCGACTCGGCCGCGTCCCCACCGCCACCGACGAGGCGAGGGTCAGAACTCAACCGTCCAAAGTGGGTCACGGTTCAACCGACGCCGACACGAAGAAGCCGACACGAGCCGAACTCGAACGACGGGTGAAGACGTTGGAGAAGGAAAACGAACGCTTGCGCGCGAAGCTCAGTGGCTGAGGGCCCGACCGAGCCAACTGGCTGACTTGTCAGCAGCTCACGGGGGCCGAGGTAACGGCAACGGCGGAATTCGTCGGCGCCCGCCCGGACATAGAGTTCGCCTGCACAATGGCAGCTCATCGCTCTCCTCGACGAAGCGTCGGTCGCGCACCCTTCGGCGCCATGCGACATCAGCGTGCAAACGCGGTCCACCTCTGGGCAGCAGCCCGCGTGGAGCGCCTCGACCCCCTGAACACGCCGCCCCGGCTGTTCGGCATCCCCGAACCACGAGCCGACGATCCCAGGCCCTTTCTCGGGCCTGGAGTCTCTACGGCCCCTGACACAACACACACCGGACACCCAGCCTGGCGTCACTGAACGTCACTACCGAGAAGCGGATGAGGCTGGGTTGGACAACAGCTCGGCAGCCAGCAATCCAGCCGCTCCAGGACGCCTCCGACCTTACAGCTGACTGCTCCACCGGCGGTCGCCAATCTGGCATGACGACCCATCAGAATCTCCATCGCCCGTGCGTCAAACGTGCGTCACGTGCGTCAGATATGCGTCAAGATATAGCCCGTAACGCACATAGCGCCCATAATGCACACTCAGCAAACCCGCAGGTCAGCGGCCCTTTTCGGCAGGCTCAAGGATCGCGACGCACTCGACATGATGGGTCATCGGGAAGAGGTCGAAGACGCGGAGGGTGCGGACCTTGTAGCCGTTTTCCTTGAAGTAGCCCAGGTCGCGGGCCAGGGCCGCCGGGTCGCAGGCCACGTACGCGATGCGGCGGGCCGAGAGGCCCGCGATGTGGCGGACCGTCTGCTTGCCGGCGCCCGCGCGGGGCGGGTCGAGGACGACCAGGTCGCATTCCGTGATGCCGGTCTTCGGGAGGATCTGGTCGACCTTGCCCTGCTCGATGCGGACCCGCGGGAAGTCCGCCAGGTTGTGGCGGGCGTCCTCCACCGCGCGCTTCGTCGACTCGATGCCGAGCACCGCGCCCGTCTCGCCCAGGCGTTCCGCGAGGGCGCCCGCGAAGATGCCGACGCCGCAGTAGAGGTCGAGGGCCATCTCGCCCTTGCGCGGCATCAGGCCCTGCATGACGGCCTTGATCAGGGTGTCGGCGGCCTGCGGGTGGACCTGCCAGAAGCCGCCCATGCCCACGCGGTACGTACGGCCGTCCGCGCGCTCCCGGACGAACGGGCGGCCGTGGACGCGGTGGACCCCGCCGTCCTTCTCCTCCACGCGCAGGACGGAGACCGGCTTGTCCAGCTCCACGAGCGGAAGGCGGCCGCCCGGGCGCGGGGTCAGGACGACCTGCCGGTCCTGGGAGCCGCTCGCCGCGATCGCCTCGACGGTGGCCATCTGCGGCCAGTCCTGCTTCTCGATGCCCAGCTCGCTGACGCCGGGCGCCGCGATCATGCAGTGGTCGATCGCCTCGATCTCGTGCGAGCGGTGCTTGCGCAGGCCGACCGTACCGTCCTCGTCGATGGCGAACTGCACGCGGGTGCGCCACTGCGGCACCTGCCCGGCCGGCAGCTTGTCGCCCTCGGCGGGCATCACGGTGCCGTCCCAGCCGGCCTCCTCCGGGGTGAGCCCGGCGAGCCGCTTCAGCTGCTCGGCGACGACCTCACCCTTGAGCCGGCGCTGGGCGCCGGGCTTGGCGTGCTGCCAGTCGCAGCCGCCGCACTTGCCGGGGCCGGCGTACGGGCAGGGGGCCTCGACGCGGTCCTTGGAGGCGTCGAGCACGGTGATCGCGTCGGCGCGCAGGTAGCGGGAGTCGACGTCGCCCTCGGTGACCTTGGCGACGATCTTCTCACCGGGCAGGGTGTGGCGGACGAACAGGACGCGGCCGTCCTCGGTCCGGGCGATGCAGTGCCCGCCGTGCGCGACGGGGCCGACCTCGACCTCGTACTCCTCCCCGACCAGTGACTGCTTCTCGTTCTGCTCGACGCTCGTCATGGTGGGGAGACTCCAAAAAACCGAAAACGGGGAACGGCCGGACGACCGACCCACCAGTTTACGTGGATCTCGTCCGGCCGTTCACCATCTGCCTAGCCCTTCGCGGTGGGCTCCTTCGGCGGCGAGGACCTGACGGGGCTGTCCACCGGGCCGCGGCGCACCGCACCCGGGGCGTTCCACTCCTGGCGCTTCTTGGCCCGCCGCTTGGCGAGCTCCGAGGACTCCAGCTGGTAGGGCACCGAGGTGACCATCACACCGGGGGTGAAGAGCAGCCGGCCCTTGAGGCGCAGCGCGCTCTGGTTGTGCAGGAGGTGTTCGTACCAGCGGCCGACGACGTACTCGGGGATGTAGACGCTGACCGCGTCGCGCGGGTTCTCGCTGCGCAGGCCCTTGACGTACTCGACCACCGGGCGGGTGATCTCGCGGTACGGCGAGTCGAGGATCTTGAGCGGGACGTTGATCCGGCGCCGGTCCCATTCCTCGCGCAGGGCCTTGGTCTCGGCCGGGTCGACGCTGATGCTGAGCGCCTCCAGGGTGTCCGAGCGGGTCAGCTTGGCGAACGCCAGGGCGCGCAGCGTGGGCTTGTGGACCTTGGAGACCAGGACGATGGAGTGGACCCGGGAGGGCCGCACGCTGTCGTCGCTGGGGCCCTCGGCGGCGGCGATCTCGGCGGACACGCGGTCGTAGTGCTTCCGGATCGCGCTCATCGTGCCGTAGAAGATCAGCATGCCGAGCAGGGCCACCCACGCACCGTGGGTGAACTTCGTGGCGAGGACGATGACAAGCACCATGCCGGTGAAGAAGGCGCCGAAGGCGTTGATCGCCCGGGAGCGGTGCATCCGGCGGCGGGCGGAGACGTCGTGCTCCGACTTCAGGTGGCGGTTCCAGTGCCGGACCATGCCGATCTGGCTCAGCGTGAAGGAGACGAACACGCCGACGATGTAGAGCTGGATCAGCTTGGTCGAGTCCGCGTCGTAGACCCAGACGAGCAGGATGGCCGCGCCGGCGAGGAGCACGATGCCGTTGGAGAAGGCGAGCCGGTCGCCCCGGGTGTGCAGCTGGCGCGGCAGGTAGCGGTCCTGCGCGAGGATCGAGCCGAGCAGCGGGAAGCCGTTGTACGCGGTGTTCGCCGCCAGGAAGAGCACCAGCGCGGTGGCCGCGGCCAGCAGGATGAAGAGGAAGCTGCCGTCACCGAAGACGGCTTCAGCCACCTGCGAGATCACCGGATTCTGGATGTACTCGGGGCCGACCGGGACACCGTTCGCCAGCAGGTCCTCGGCGGGGTTCTCGGCCATCCTCACGTCGCTGGCCATGGCCAGGCCGATGATCCCGCAGAACATGGTGACCGCCAGGCCGCCCATGTAGGCGAGGGTCGACGCGGCGTTCCTGCTCTTGGGCTTGCGGAAGGCGGGTACGCCGTTGCTGATGGCCTCGACGCCCGTCAGGGCCGCGCAGCCGGATGAGAAAGCCCTGAGCAGGAGGAAGACCATGGCGAAGCCGGCCAGCCCCTGTTGCTCGGCTTTGATCTCGAGATCGGCGGTCGGTGCCGTCAGGGTCTCGCCGAGGACGATGCCCTTCCAGGCACCCCAGCCGATCATGACGAAGACGGCGGCGACGAACACGTAGGTCGGAATCGCGAAGAGCTTGCCGGATTCCTTCACGCCGCGCAGGTTCATCAGCGTGAGCAGAAGGATCATGACGGTCGCCGAGAGCACCTTGTGCTCGATGACGAAATGCACGGCGGAGCCGAGGTTCTCGACACCGGAGGAGATCGATACGGCGACGGTCAGGACGTAGTCGACGAGCAGGGCGCTCGCCACGGTGAGGCCGGCCCTGGGTCCGAGGTTCGTGTTGGCCACCTCGTAGTCGCCGCCACCGCTCGGGTAGGCGTGGACGTTCTGGCGGTAGGACGCCACGACGGTGAACATCAGCACGACGACCGCGAGCGCGATCCAGGGGCTGTACTGGTACGCCGACACGCCCGCGATCGACAGGACCAGCAGGACTTCGCCAGGGGCATATGCCACGGACGACAGCGGGTCGGAGGCGAAGACGGGAAGGGCGATCCGCTTGGGAAGGAGTGTTTCTCCGAGGCGGTCGCTGCGTAGCGCCCGGCCGATCAGGATCCGTTTGGGCACGTCGGTCAGTTTGGACACGCAGAGGATCGTAAGCGTTCGAAATGAGAGTGACGAACCCCCACCCCCTGATACCGCAATCCCGCCGCAATTCCTCCCCACCCGCACCACCGCTGCGGCGCAAGAGGCCCCATCGGTGACCACCCGTGTGTAGCTTGGGCCATGGTCTGAGACCCTGTTAAACCAGAGCAGCAATGAGGCTGGGAACCAGCGAGTCGCTGACAGCCGGAAGGACGGCCGTGCACATCGTCATCATGGGTTGCGGAAGGGTGGGCTCCGCCCTCGCGCAAACCCTGGAACAGCAGGGGCATACGGTCGCCGTCGTCGACCAGGACCCCACCGCATTCCGCCGGCTCGGCGCCGGATTCGGCGGCCGCCGCGTCACCGGTGTCGGCTTCGACCAGGACACCCTGAGGGAGGCCGGAATCGAGGACGCGGGCGCCTTCGCCGCCGTCAGCAGTGGTGACAATTCCAACATCATCGCCGCCCGCGTGGCCCGCGAGATGTTCGGCGTCGAGAACGTCGCCGCCCGCATCTACGACCCCAAGCGCGCCGAGGTCTACCAGCGCCTCGGCATCCCCACCGTCGCCACCGTGCGGTGGACCGCCGACCAGATGCTGCGCCGGCTGCTCCCCTCGGGCGCCGAGCCGCTGTGGCGCGACCCGAGCGGCGGGGTGCAGCTGGCCGAGGTGCACACCTCCGCCACCTGGATCGGCCACAAGGTCAGCAAACTCCAGGAGGAGACGGGCGTCCGCGTGGCGTTCCTCACCCGCCTGGGCGAGGCGATGCTGCCCACGTCGGCGACGGTCCTGCAGGAGGGCGACCTCGTCCACGTGATGATGCGCACGGACGAGATCGACAAGGTCGAGGCGGCGTTCGCCGAAGGGCCTGAGGAGGCACACGCATGAGGGTCGCGATCGCCGGTGCAGGCGCGGTGGGCCGCTCCATCGCGGGCGAACTGCTGGAGAACGGCCACGAGGTGCTCCTGGTCGACAAGGCCCCGACCGCCATCTCGGTCGAGCGGGTGCCGCAGGCCGAGTGGCTGCTGGCCGACGCCTGCGAGATCACCTCGCTGGACGAGGCCGCGCTGCAGCGCTGCAACGTGGTCATCGCGGCCACCGGCGACGACAAGGTCAACCTCGTCGTCTCGCTGCTCGCCAAGACCGAGTACGGGGTCCCGCGCGTGGTGGCCCGCGTCAACAACCCGAAGAACGAGTGGCTCTTCAACGAGTCCTGGGGCGTGGACGTCGCCGTCTCCACGCCGCGCCTGATGTCGGCCCTGGTCGAGGAGGCGGTGAGCGTCGGCGACCTAGTACGGCTGCTGCGCTTCAGCCACGGCGACGCCAACCTCGTCGAGCTGACCCTGCCGGCCGACTCCTCGGTCGCGGGCACCCAAATCAGCGACATCTCCTGGCCCGAGGACACCTCGCTGGTCACGATCATCCGGGGCAACCGGGTCCTCACCCCGCACGGGGAGGAGACCCTGGAGC
>NZ_JBSGZP010000014.1:0-30661 GCF_053611065.1 Streptomyces sp. NPDC054840 | reverse complement strand
GTCCCGGGGCCCGCCGTCCTCGCGTGCGCGTCCCGTCCTTCGCCACGGCCGACTCCGGCCGTAGCGTAGGCAGTCGAGGGCGTCGGGGGTCCGCATGGCTCGGCCCCCTCCCCGCACAATGGTCCGCGGCGCGCGAAACACCCCTGAGGGAGACGCACATGAACGGTCAGACAGCACAGCGGGACGGCCGGTCCCCGGCGGAGGATTCCCCTTCCACGGTCTCGGTCCGCGCGGCCGGCGAGGCGGACATCGACGCGGCGGCCGTACTGTTCCGCGGCTACCTCGACTTCTACGAGGTGGACATCGAGGACCCGGACGCCCCGCGGGCCTTCCTGGCGGAGCGGATCGCCAAGGACGAGTCCTTGGTCCTGCTCGCCGATGTCCCGGAGACCGGCACGGTCGGCTTCGCGCAGGTCTACCGCGGGTTCTCCTCCCTCTCCCTGAAGACCGCCTGGGTCCTCAACGACCTCTACGTCGCCCCGGCCGGCCGCCGCACCGGCGCCGGCAGGGCGCTGCTGCGCGAGGTGCTGCGCCGGGCCCGCGAGGCCGGGGTGTCCGGCGTGCAGCTGGAGACCGCGTACGACAACACCGTCGCGCAGGGGCTGTACGAGACGGAGGGCTTCGTCCGCGAGGAGTTCCACGTGTACTTCCACGACCTGGCCTGACCGGTCTGACCGGTCTGACCGGCCTCCGGTGGAGGTACCGACGGGACCCGGCGGCGGGGAGATGAAACATTCTCCGCCGCCATCGCGTCAGAGAGGTGGGACGGACGTGAGGGGGGAGCACATGCGTCAGGCGCGCAGGGACGGGTTCCGTGAGTTCGCCGCGGGCCGCTCGGACCATCTGTACCGGTCGGCATGCCTGCTCGCGGGCGGGGACACCCCTCTCGCGGAGGACCTGGTGCGGGAGACCCTGGGGCGGATGTACCTGCGGTGGGGCCGGATCTCCCGTGTCGACAATCCGGCGGCCTACGCGCAGACGGTGCTGGTGCGGGTCTTCCTCACCCACCAGCGCCGCCGGTCCGCGGGGGCGCGGCCGGGCGGGGCACTCCCGGACGCGGGTGCGCCGACGTCCGGGAGCGGGGATCCCGCGTTGCGGCAGACGCTGCCGGAGGCGCTGGGGCGGCTGGCGCCCAAGGACCGGGCGGTGCTGGTGCTGCGCCACTGGGAGGACCGCAGCGTCGAGGAGACCGCCGACGCGATGAACGCCGGTTCGGCGGCGGTCCGGACGCGCACCACGCGGGCGCTCGCCCGGCTGCGGGAGCAGCTGGGCGGCGGCCTCACCGCCTTCTCGGAAACGGAAGGTCCGGTACCCGTGTCCTTCGAAGACGAACTCACCCAAGCTCTCCGGCGCACGGGGGAGGGCTTCACACCCGACCCCGGGGCCCTCGCGGAAGGGGGCGGGGCGCGCGGCCGGCGACTGGTGGCGCGCCGCCGGGCCGCCGTGGCCGGCGGGTCCCTGCTGGCCCTGGTCCTGACCGCCACGGCGGGGGCCCGCTCCGGCGGTCCGTTCGGCGGGTCCGGGGCCGAGGGCGCGGTCCATGTCGCGGCGCCGCCGCCGGCCCCGCCGGGCAACGGGCGGCTGACCGGCACCGGCGCGGTCACCGCCGACCAGATGGTCGGGAAGCTGAAGGCGCTCCTGCCGGGCGGTCGGATCGGCGAGCCCACGGCGCGGGGCACGGACGACGAGCTGGGACCCAGGGTCGGCGTCGTGTACGACGACGGCAAGGGCCCGGCGGCCCTCTTCCTCAGCCTCCAGCGGGTGGACCCGTTCGGCAGCGGGGCCCGCGCGCAGACCGAATGCGGGGACAAGGACGTGCACTCCTACGACGACTGCCGGACCGAGCAACTGCCCGACGGCTCCCGGCTGCTGCTCCACCAGGGGTACGAGTACCCGGACCGCCGGGTGGACACCAAGGTCTGGCGGGCCGTGCTCGTCACCGTGCAGGGCTTCCTGGTCGACGCGTCCGAGTGGAACGCCGCGGCCGACAAGGGCGCCCCCGTCTCCCGGACCGACCCCCCTCTGACTCTCGCGCAGTTGAAGAGCCTGGTCACCTCGGACACGTGGCACGCTGCCCTGAACGACCTGCCGGCGGCCGAGCCCGAGCCGGCGCCCCTGCCGGACTCGATCGCCCTGCGGAACCGGAAGGCCGTGGACGCCCTGGAGCAGCTGATGACCCGGTTCGCGATCACCGTCCCGATCGTCTCCCAGGGCGGGCAGGACACGTACGGCTATGTCGTACTCGACGACGGCAAGGGCAAGTCGCTGGTGGAGATCAACGTCCAGTCGGCCGCGGAACCCTCGGGTTTCACCGGGAACTCGACCTTCACCACGGAGTCCGACGGCACCAGGGTGAAGGAAGTGGCGGGGCCCGGCGAGAAGAACAAGGGCGTGACCCGGTGGAAGGTGGACACCTTGCGCGGGGACGGGCTGCGCGTCGTGGTCACCGCCTTCAACACGGCCGACCAGAACGGTCCGGCCACCCGCCCCTCACCCGCGCTGACGATGGGACAGCTACGGCAGATCGCGCTCGCCCCGGAGTGGAAGCTCGGCACGCCTGCCGGCTGATCGGTGCGCGGCGGTGCGCGGTCTCCGTCCGACCTCCGTGTGAACGTGTGAGCTGCCTCATTTGGCGTCCGCGTAGCACTCCACGACCGCCGTCGTGAACGGGAAGCGGACCGGGGTGTCGCCGAAGGCGATCCGGCCGGCCCGTTCGCCGGCGGTGCGGATCGCCTCCACGACGGCCTCGGCCTCCTCGGCCGGGCAGTGCACGATCACCTCGTCGTGCTGGAAGAACACCAGCTCGGCCCGCATGCCGGCGGTCGCCTGCCGCAGGGCCGCGAGCAGCAGCAGGGCCCAGTCGGCCGCGCTGCCCTGGACGACGAAGTTACGGGTGAACCGACCGCGGGCCCGGGTGTTGGTCGAGGCGTAGCTCGGAGTCCAGCCGTCCTCCCGGTCCTGCGCGGTCCCGGCCCCGCCCTCGCCGTACCCCTCGCCCGGGTCGACGCCGCCGTCACCGGCCTCGTCCCCCTCGCCGGAGCCGGCGGGCGGCGGGCAGGTGCGGCCCAGCCAGGTCCGTACGAGCCGGCCCTCCTCCCCGGCCTTCGCCGCGTCGTCCACGTACGCGACGGCCCGGGGGAAACGGCGGCGGAGCGCGGCCAGGTTCTTCAGGCCGTCCCCGGAGGTCTGGCCGTAGACGGCGCCGAGCACGGCGAGCTTGGCCTTGTCCCGGTCACCCGAGAAGCCCTGGCGGGAGACGGCGGTGTACAGGTCGGAGGTCTCTCCGGCGACCTCCATGAAGGCGGGGTCGCGGGAGATCGCGGCGAGGACGCGCGGCTCCATCTGGTCGGCGTCGGCGACGACGAGCCGCCAGCCGGGGTCGGCGACCACGGCCCGGCGGATCACCTTGGGGATCTGCAGGGCCCCGCCGCCGTTGGTGACCCAGCGGCCGGTGAGGGTGCCGCCGGGGATGAACTCGGGGCGGAAGCGGCCGTCCCGGACCCAGTCCGCGAGCCAGGCCCAGCCGTGGGCGGTGTAGATCCGGTACAGCTTCTTGTACTCGATCAACGGCTCGACGGCGGGATGGTCCAGCTCCTGGATCTCCCAGCGGCGGGTGGACCTGAGCTTGATACCGGCCCCGGCGAAGGCCTTGATGACGTCCGCGGGCAGATCGGGGCGCACGCGTCTGCCGAAGGCGGTGGACACGCGGTCGGCGAGCTCGGCGAGGCGACGGGGCTCCCCGCCGCCCGCGTACCGCTCACCGAGCAGCTCGGTCAGCAGCGCGCGGTGCACGTCGGCCCGCCAGGGCAGGCCCGCGCGGTTCATCTCGGCGGCGACGAGGAAGGCCGCCGACTCGGCGGCGGTGAGCAGCCGCATCCGATCGGGGTGGGCGGTGGCGTCGAGCCGCTTCGTCTGGTCGGCGTGGATGGCGAGCAGGGCGTCCAGGGGGACCGGGGTGGGCTGCGGGTCGAAGAGGGAATCCTGGGCACGTGGCTCGGCGGCGCGCGGGCGCGGATCGGGCGGTACCGGGGCGTCGGTGAGCCGGGCCCAGGCGGCGGCCGCCGAGCGGGGCTCGCCGAAGCGGCCCTCGTGGCCGAGGAGCAGCAGCTCGGCGTCCTCGATGTCGTGGCACCGCTCGACGCGGGTGCCCGCGGCGAGCAGCCGGGGGTACACGGCCGCGGTGGACCGCCAGACCCAGCGGGTGCCGGGCGGGGCGGCGCGGATGGCCTCGGCGGGGTCGCGGACGCGCATCCGGACTCCGTCGGAGGGGGGTACGGGCGCGGCGTGCCACCACCCGTCGCCGTCCTCGGCGAGGGCCCACCGGGGAGTGCGGTCGCTCATGGGTGCGAGTGTCCCACCGGGGGCTGACAGGGGCCGTGGCGGCGGGCCGTGGCGGGGCCGGCTGCTCAGCCGGGAAGGGGACGCGGCGGCGGACATGCCAAGCTGGGAGGCGTGAGAGACCTTGCCGAGACCGTCGACCGAGCCTTCGCCGCCGCCCTCTACGCCCAGGACGACGCCGGGCTGGACACCGGCGCCTCGCTGCTCGTCGCGGATCAGGCGGGCTGGCCCGCGGTCGGGAGGGAGCTGCTGGCGCGCGGGGAGGCGTACGTACGCCAGGGCTGGGAGCGGGGCTGGCAGCCGGCCGACGTGCTGCGGCTGGTCCGCCGGGACCTCGACGAGCGGCACCTGCGGATCACGGGGGACCTGATCGCCGCCGAGGCGCGCCGCTACGCCCGGCTCCCGGCGCGCTGGGGCGCCGGCGAGGTGTGGTGGACGGGCGACGTGCAGTACGCGGACCGGCTCGCGCAGCGGGAACGGGCCGACCGGTTCACGCTGGCCACCGCCTTCCTGGAGGTGCTGCGGCTGCTGATCCGGCTGCCCTCGATCGAGCCGGTGGGTCCGCTGCCCGGCGACCCGGCCGACGCGCTCGCCGAGCACGCCCACATCGAGCCGCGCATGCTGGCCCGGATCCGGGCCCTGCTCGCCAAGGCCGAGGCGACCACCTTCCCGGAGGAGGCGGAGGCGCTCAGCGCCAAGGCCCAGGAGCTGATGGCCCGGCACACCGTGGACGAGGCGGTGCTGGCGGCGAGCGGCAAGGGCCCGGCCCAGGTGCCCGGCGCCTGCCGGATCGGTGTCGAGCCGCCGTACGAGGAGGCGAAGGCCGTCCTGCTCGACGCGGTGGCCGGCGCCAACCGCTGCCGGGCGGTGTGGAACAGCGGCTTCGAGTTCTCCACGGTGGTCGGCTTCGAGAGCGATCTGGAGGCGGTGGAGCTGCTCTACACCTCGCTGCTCGTGCAGGGCACGGCGGCGATGACCCGCGCGGAGGCCGCGCAGCGCTCCGGAGGGCGCAAGCGGACGAAGACCTTCAGGCAGTCCTTCCTGCTCGCCTACGCCAGCCGGCTCGGCCACCGGCTCGCCGAGACCGCCGAGCACACGGCGACGGCGGCCCCCGGCAACCTGCCGGCCCTGGTGGCCCGCGACGTGGCGGTCACCTCGCGGGCGGAGGAGATGTTCCCCCGGACCACCACCACCCGGCTGCGGGGCGCCACCGACCACGCGGGCTGGGAGGACGGCACGGCGGCCGCCGACCGCGCCCACATGGGCGGCAGGCAGAAGCCGCTGCCCCGCTGAGGGCTGCCCCTACGCGCGACTCCGACCCGACGGGCCCCGGGCGTCCGGGCACCGTACTTCCGGGTACGGACCTGTCTGTGATCAACGGACCACCCCGCGTGCACGTGCATCTGCCCATGCAGCCGCTCATGAACACAGCTATGATCCGGAGGAGTTGACATCTGCACTATCGGGGGCTTCCTGTGGACCACGCGTACAACGGGATGGCAGCTGCAGAACTCGCTACCTTGTTTGAGCTGACGTGGCAGAAGAGCAGACACAGCAACTCGCAGGGTTCCTGCGTGGAGTTCGCCCGGCTGCCGGGAGGCGATGTCGCCATGCGCAATTCGCGCTTTCCCGACGGACCGGCGCTCGTCTACACACCGGCCGAGATAGAAGCCCTGCTTCTGGGCGTCAAGGACGGCGAGTTCGATCACCTGATCAGCTGACGGAACAGCGCATCCATCAGGCCATGCACGTGCACTGGCCGGGACCGATCGCAATGATCGATCCCGGCCAGTTGTCCTGTGTACGCCCCTGATCGGCGACGCTCGGGGGCTCAGTCCTGGAGCAGGAACAGGGCCCAGACCACCTTGCCGGTCAGCCGTCCCGCGAGCGGGTGCCAGCCCCAGCTGTCGCTGTACGAGTCCACCAGGAACAGCCCCCGCCCGGACTCCAGGTCGAAGTTCTCCTCGGTGCGTTCCGGTGAGAATGCCCCGCCGGGCCGGTCCTCGCTGGGGTCCCGCACCGCGCACACCAGCCGGGTGCTCCACCGCATCAGGTGCAGCCGTACCGGCGGCTCCGGATCGGCGCCCGCACCACGCGCGTCCTCGGGCAGGGCGTGGCGCAGCGCGTTGGTGACGAGCTCGGAGACGACCAGGGCCACATCGTCGAAGCGGTCGTCCAGGCCCCACTGGGAAAGGGTCGAACGACAGAAGGATCGGGCTCCGCGCACCGCTTCGTGACGGCCGGGCAGAGCGCAGGAGGCGGACCCGGAGACAGCCGTGGGGTCGACCGGGGGCAGCCCCTGCCGTAACGGCTCGAGCATGGTCGATCCATTCGTCCCCATGCGAGGCACTCCCGGGATTCGCGGGCGGAGCGGTCATCTCCGTCCAGAAAGAACTGCGGGGTGGGTCCGGCGCCGGCGCGAACAGCACGCAGGTGCGCGGGGACCATCGTTCCGAATGCTCGGGCCGGATGCAAGGGCAGATGCACGTGCACGCGCCGGACCTGTCCCCTCCCGTGACGGTTCTGACTCATTTCTTCCTACGCATCCTTGCGGACTTCTTTTCCCGGAGGTGGGATTCCGTTACAGAACGAGTACGGGCCGATGCGTTTTGGTGGCAGACTGCGGCCCCTGGGGTACGGGGGCCCCGAGACGCTCGCGCACACCACGCGCACGCCAATGCGATGGGGAGGGCAGTACTAGTGACCGCAGAAGCAAGCGGTTCTGTGGTGCGCCGCATCCTCCTGGGCTCCCAGCTCAGGCGACTCCGAGAATCCCGCGGCATCACCCGTGAGGCGGCCGGCTACTCGATCCGCGCATCCGAATCGAAGATCAGCCGCTTGGAGTTGGGAAGGGTGAGCTTCAAGGCCAGAGACGTCGAGGACCTCCTCACGCTCTACGGAGTCACGGACAGCATGGAGCGCGAGTCGCTGCTCGGACTGGTCCGGGAGGCCAACGCGACCGGCTGGTGGCACAGTTACGGCGACGTGCTGCCCGGGTGGTTCCAGACGTACATCGGCCTGGAGGGCGCCGCCTCGCTCATCCGGATCTACGAAGTCCAGTTCGTCCACGGACTGTTGCAGACCGAGGCCTACGCCCACGCCGTCGTCAGCCGCGGCATGCCCGGCGCCACCGGCGCCGAGATCGACCGCCGCGTCGCCCTGCGCCTGGAGCGCCAGAAGGTCCTCGTCTCCGAGAACGCCCCCCTCTTCCACGCCGTCCTCGACGAGGCCGCACTGCGCCGCCCGTACGGCGACCGCGAGGTCATGCGCGGCCAGTTGGAGCACCTCATCGAGGTCTCCCAGCGGCCCAACGTGCAGCTCCAGGTGATGCCCTTCTCCTTCGGCGGCCACGCGGGCGAGAGCGGAGCCTTCACCCTGCTGCGCTTCCCCGAGTCCGACCTCCAGGACATCGTCTATCTGGAACAGCTCACCAGTGCCCTCTACCTGGACAAGGGCGAGGAAGTGGGGCAGTACGAGAGGGCGATGGAGCGGCTCCAGGCGGACTGCCCCGATGCCGAGCGGACCCGGGATCTTCTCCGTGGCCTGCTCCAACTGTCTTGATTCGCACGTAGTATGACGTCTGATCAGTGCATGATGACCGATCGGTCTCCGGTGCAGCGCACGGGTGCGCGCTCGCAGTAAGGGATGGCATGTCCATATTCAGCGACCTGGCTCACCAGTACATCGACGGCGAATGGCTGGCCGGTACCGGTTCGTGGGACATCATCGACGTCAACCCCTACAACGGGGAGAAGCTCGCGGCCATCACCGTGGCCACCGTCGAGCAGGTGGACCAGGCCTACCGGGGCGCCGAACGCGCCCAGCGTGAGTGGGCCGCCACCAGCCCCTACATCAGACGCGCCGTCCTGGAGCGCGCCCTGCGGATCACCGAGGAGCGCGAGAAGGAGATCGTCGAGGCGATGATCGACGAGCTCGGCGGGACGCGTCCCAAGGCCGAGTACGAGGTCCACCTCGCGATGGAGTTCATCCGCGAGTCCCTCCAGCTCGCCGTCCGGCCCGAGGGGCGGATCCTGCCCTCGCCGGTCGAGGGCAAGGAGAACCGGATCCAGCGGCTCCCCGTGGGTGTCGTCACGGTGATCAGCCCTTTCAACTTCCCCTTCCTGGTGACCCTGAAGTCGGTCGCCCCGGCCCTGGCGCTGGGCAACGCGGTCGTCATCAAGCCCAACCAGAACGCCCCGGTCGTGGGCGGCGGCGTGATCGCCAAGATATTCGAGGACGCCGGGCTGCCGGCCGGCCTGCTGAACGTCCTGGTCACCGATATCGCCGAAATAGGCGACGCGCTCCTGACCCACCCCGTTCCCAAGGTCATCTCGTTCGCGGGATCCGACCGCGTCGGCCGGCACGTCGGGGCGATCGCCGCCCGCCACTTCAAGCGGACCGTGCTGGAACTCAGTGGCAACAGCGCACTCGT
Organism: Streptomyces sp. NPDC054840; assembly: GCF_053611065.1. Classification (NCBI taxonomy): domain Bacteria; kingdom Bacillati; phylum Actinomycetota; class Actinomycetes; order Kitasatosporales; family Streptomycetaceae; genus Streptomyces; species Streptomyces sp. NPDC054840. The sequence continues at coordinate 21,891 of NZ_JBSGZP010000014.1, read as the reverse complement.
CGTGCTCGACGACGCCGACCTCGACTACGCGGTGGACGCGGCCGTCTTCAGCCGCTTCGTCTACCAGGGCCAGGTCTGCATGGCCGCCAACCGGATCCTCGTCGACGCCTCCGTCGCCGAGGAGTTCACCGAGAAGTTCACCGCGCGCGTGCGCGGCCTCAAGACGGGCGACCCGCACGAGGCCGACACCCACATCGGCCCCCTGATCAACTCCTTCCAGGCCGACGCCCTGACCGCGCTCGTGGACCAGGCCGTGGAATCCGGCGCGCAGGCGCTCGTACGGGGGTCTACGCGCGGCAACCTGGTCGAACCCAGCGTGCTCGCCGGGATCCCCGAGGACTCCCCGCTGCTGAGCCAGGAGATCTTCGGCCCGGTGGCCCTGCTGGTGGTCTTCGACGGCGAGGACGAGGCCGTACGGCTGACCAACGCGACCCCCTACGGGCTGAGCGGCGCCGTGCACACCCGGGACGTGGAGCGGGGCGTCCGCTTCGCCCAGCGGATCGAGACGGGCATGATCCACGTCAACGACTCCACGATCGGGGACGAGCCGCTGGCCGCCTTCGGCGGCGAGAAGGCCTCGGGCCTGGGCCGGCTGAACGGCGAGGCCACGATCGAGGCCTTCACCACGCAGAAGTGGATCTCGGTGCAGCACGGCCGGACGACGTTCCCGTTCTAGGTCGGCCCCGGCATCCCCCAGGGGGTGTCTTGCCCGATCAGGCCGGGCTCGCGGGGTCCGGTGCCGCGCCTCGCGGCATTGTCCTCGGTCGCGATGCTCCGCATCGCCTCCCTCGTCCGCCTTGCGATCCACGGCACCGGACCCCGCTCCCTGATCCGGCCTGATCGGCAAGACACCCCCTAGACTCGGCCGGGCGTAGGCAGCCGCCCGGGGGAGATCGAGTTGAGCAACATACCGGAGACCGGCCGGACCCCTCGGGTCCAGAACCGGCTCGTCGTCATCCAGATCGTGGTCTTCTCGCTGTTGCTCACGCTGGGCGGACGCCTGTGGTACCTCCAGATACGCAATGGCTCGGACTACACGGACGAGGCGAAGAACAACCACGTCCAGCAGGTGGTCCAGCCCGCCGTGCGCGGCTCGATCCTGGACTCGCGCGGGGTCCCGCTCGCCGACAACGCGACCCACCTCGTGGTCTCCGCCAGCCGCACCGAGCTGCTGACCATGAAGGACAAGGGCAGGTCGGTGCTGACCCGGCTCGCCGGGGTGCTCGGCGTGGACGCCCAGGAGGTCATCGACAAGGTCCGGCTCTGCGACGCCAAGACCAAGCAGCCCTGTTGGAACGGCTCCCCCTACCAGCCGATCCCGGTCAGCAACGAGGCCACCACCGAGCAGGCCCTGCAGATCCGCGAGCACCCCGAGGACTTCCCGGGCATCACGGCCGAAGCGACCGCCCTGCGCCGTTACGCGGCCCCGGACGCGGCCAACACCTCCCAGGTGCTGGGTTACCTCTCGCCCGTCACCGACGAGGAGATCGCCAAGGCGAAGAAGTCGGACTCGCCGTACCTGCGTTCCGACCAGGTCGGCCGCTCCGGCCTGGAGCGCACGTACGACAAGGAGCTGCGCGGCAAGGCGGGCATCACCCGCTACGAGGTGGACAACCTCGGCCGGGTCATCGGCCAGGGCGAGACCGACCCGGCGAAGCCCGGTTCGAACGTCGTGACCTCGATCGACTCCCGGGTGCAGGCGGTCGCCGAGCGCGAGCTGAACAACGCGATGATCGAGGCCCGCAAGACCTACGACAAGAACACCCGCCGCACCTACGAGGCCGATTCGGGCGCCGTCGTGGTGATGGAGACCAAGACCGGCCGGGTCGTGGCGATGGCCTCGAACCCGACCTACGACCCCAATGCCTGGGTGGGCGGCATCTCCGCCAAGGACTACGCCGGCCTCACCGACAAGGAGTCGAACTACCCGCTGCTGAACCGGGCCATCCAGGCCCAGGCGGCGCCGGGCTCCATCTTCAAGGTGGTCACCTCCACGGCCGCGGTCAACGCCGGATACCCGTTCAACAACCGCTACCCCTGCCCCAGCTCGTACTCGGTCGGCAGCCAGACCTTCACGAACTTCGAGTCGCAGGGCCACGGTGACATCACCATCGGCCGGGCGCTGGAGGTCTCCTGCGACACCGTCTACTACGCCCTCGCGGACCAGGAGTGGAAGAAGGACGGCGGCATCAAGCCGAAGAAGGACCCGAAGGACTGGTTCCTCAAGACCGCCCACGAGTTCGGGCTGGGCAAGCGCACCGGCATCGACCTGCCGAACGAGGTCCCCGGCCGGGTCCCCGACCGGAAGTGGAAGCAGGACTTCTTCGAGGCGAACAAGGTCGCCTGGTGCCGCGACGGGAAGAAGAACGGCTCCTTCGCCGAGAAGATCGCCTACGAGAACTGCCGGCAGGGCAACCAGCTGCGTGAGGGTGACGCCATCAACTACTCGATCGGGCAGGGCGACACGCTCGTCACCCCGATCCAGATGGCCTCCGTCTACGCGGCCATCGCCAACGGCGGCACGCTCCACCAGCCCAGCATCGGCAAGGCGATCGTCAGCGCCGACGGAAGGTCGGTCCAGGAGATCGCGCCGAAGGAGCAGGGCAGGCTGCCGATGGACGCGAAGACCCGCGACAACATCGACGAGGCCCTCGCCGGAGTGGCCACCAACGGCAGCGCGGCCTGGCGCTTCGGCGGCTGGCCGCAGAAGCAGATCCCGATGCACGCCAAGACGGGCACGGCCGAGGTCCAGGGCAAGCAGACGACCTCGTGGTTCGCCTCGTACACCGAGGACTACGCGATCGTCATGACCATCTCGCAGGGCGGCACCGGCTCGGGCGCCTCGGGACCGGCGGTCCGCAGCATCTACGAGGCGATGTACGGGCTCGACCCGACGGGCAAGCAGGACCTCTCCAAGGCCCTGCTCCCGCAGCCCGCCACCGCGCTGCCGGTGATCCGCCCCGACGGCGAGACCGAAGGCAACTGAACGGCCATCGAGGACAGGACCTGACCTCAATGCTTTGTAGCGTGGGTCGTGCCGGCGGGAAGAAGCCCCCGGCACGACATCCACGCATAAGGCGGTCGGTCATGGCTCAGATTTCCACCGAAGTCCTCGGCGACGAGCGCGGCACCCTCCTCGCCTTCGTCGACGCCCAGCGCACGGCGATCCGCGAGTCGATCCTCGGGCTGAGCGAGGAACAGGCCGCGAGCCGCCCCAGCGCCAGCGAGCTCACCCTGTCCGGTCTGCTCAAGCACGTGGCCGAGGTCGAGCTGAACTGGCTGCGCCTCGCCCAGCAGGCACCCAACGAGAGGGCGCGCACGCAGGAGACCTGGGGGGAGGCCTTCCGCCTGGTCGACGGCGAGTCCATCCCCTCGGTCCTCGCCTTCTGGGACGAGGTCGCGGAGCAGACGGCGGCCTTCATCGTCGCCGTCCCGAGCCTGGACGACACCTTCCCGCTCCCGCCGGCGCCCTGGTTCCCCAAGGACACCAAGGTCTCGATGCGCTGGATGCTCCTGCACCTGGTGGAGGAGTTCGCCCGGCACGCGGGCCACGCGGACATCGTCCGTGAGTCCCTGGACGGCACCCGCGCCATGGGGTGAGCCCCGGTGAGTAGCCTGGCCCCATGTCAGCGATCCGGCTTCTTGTCCTCGGTGCGGTCCGCCAGCACGGGCGGGCCCACGGCTACCAGGTACGCAATGACCTGGAGTACTGGGGCGCCCACGAGTGGTCGAACACCAAGCCCGGATCGATCTACCACGCGCTCAAGCAGATGGCGAAGCAGGGCGTCCTGCACGCGCACGAGGTGGCGCCGAGCGCCGCGGGCGGGCCGCCGCGTACCGAGTACGAGGTGACGGACGCCGGCCGCGAGGAGTACTTCAGGCTGTTGCGCGAGGCCCTCGCGGCCTACGACCAGAAGACGGATGTGCTGTCGGCGGCGATCGGCTTCATGGTCGATCTGCCGCGGGCGGAGGTGCTCGCGCTGCTCCGGGAGCGGATGGCGAAGCTGGCGCTCTGGCGGTCGTCGGTGACGGACTACTACACGCCGGAGGGTGGCCCGGAATCGCTGGGCCACATCGGCGAGATCATGCACATGTGGGTCCACTCCGCGGATGCCGAGGCGGAGTGGACGGGCGGGCTGGTGGCCCGGATCGAGGGGGGCGCGTACTCCTTCGCCGGTGAGGGCGGCGAGCCCTTCGTCGGGGTCCTCGCGGACCGCCAGGAGAATCCGTACGCCGCGCACCAGGATGCGTAATCAAGTTTGACTAGCCAAAGGGGCGGGCAGTACCTTGGGTGCGCCTAGCTACTCAAATTTGATTACTGGAGGAGCGGTTTTGGCGATCTTCATCGAAGGTGTCCACAAGCGGTACGGCGGCAAGCCCGCGCTGGCGGGGCTCGACTTGGAGGTGAAGCCCGGGACGGTGCACGCCGTCCTCGGCCCCAACGGAGCCGGAAAGACCACGGCGGTGCGCGTCATGAGCACCCTGCTGCGGTACGACGAGGGCGTGGTCAGGGTCGCCGGCCACGACGTACGCACCCAGGCGCCGGCCGTCCGCGCCCGGATCGGGCTGCTCGGCCAGCACACGGCGCTCGACGAGGACCTGGCCGGACGGCAGAACCTGGAGATGTTCGGCCGCCTCAACCACCTGGGCGCGCGGCGGGCCGGGCTGCGGGCCGACGAACTTCTGGACCGCTTAGGCCTCGCGGACACCGGCCGCAAGCCGGTGAAGCAGTACAGCGGCGGCATGCGGCGCCGGCTCGACCTCGCGGCATCCCTGATCACCGGGCCGGAGGTGCTCTTCCTCGACGAACCGACCACCGGGCTCGACCCGCGCGGCCGCACCGAGGTGTGGAGCGCGGTCCGCTCCCTGGTGGGCGGCGGCACCACCGTCCTGCTGACCACGCAGTACCTGGAGGAGGCCGACCAGCTGGCCGACCGCATCACGCTGATCGACGCGGGGCGGGTGGCGGCCGAGGGCACGGCCGACGAGCTGAAGTCCCGCGTCGGGGCGGACCGGATCGTCGTCGTCCTGCGGGACGCGGCGCGGCTCGCACAGGCGGCGCGGCTGCTGCCGGACCCGACCGTGGACCCGGACTCCCTGACCCTGAGCTTCCCGGTGGAGGACCGGATGGCGGGGCTGGCCCTGACCCTGCGCGCGCTGGAGGGGGCCGGCATCGAGGCGCTCGACCTCGCGGTCCGCCGCCCCACGCTCGACGAGGTCTTCCTGCACCTGACCGACCGTACGAACGCCACGGAGGTGCCCGCATGAGTACGAGTACGCGTACGCCGGTCGGCGGCGGTGTGCCCTGGGTGGTCCAGGACTCCTGGACGATGACCCGGCGCGAGCTGGCGCACTGGGGACGCAGGCCGGTCCAGATGGTCGTCGGACTGGTCTTCCCGGTGATGATGCTGCTGATGTTCGGCTTCCTCATCGGCGGCGGGCGCGGGATCGACGGCGGGTACGTGGAGTTCCTGGTGCCCGGGATGCTCGCGCTGACCATGGCCTTCGGCCTGGAGGCGACGATGACCGCCGTCACCCAGGACCTCGGCAAGGGGGTGATCGACCGGTTCCGCGCCATGCCGATGTCCTCGGCGGCGGTCCTGGTCGGCCGCAGCGCGGCGGACATGCTCCAGTCGGCGGTGGGCCTGGCCGTCCTCGCGGGCGTCGGCCTCCTGCTGGGCTGGCGCTGGCACGGCTCGCCCGCGGCCGCCCTGGCGGCCTTCGCGCTGCTCCTGCTGCTGCGCTTCGCGATGCTGTGGATCGGCATCTTCCTCGGCATGGTCGCGGGCCGCCCGGAAATGGTGCAGGCGGTGCAGATCCTCGTGTGGCCGGTGGGCTTCCTCTCCAACGCCTTCGCCACACCGGAGGCCATGCCGGGCTGGCTGGGGAGGGTGGTGGAATGGAACCCGATGTCGGCGACGGCGACCGCGGTACGCGACCTGTTCGGCAACCCCGCCGCGGCCGGCACCTCGTGGGCCGGTGACCACGCGGCGCTGCTCGCCGCCGGCTGGCCGGTCCTGCTGCTGGGGGTCTTCTTCCCGCTGGCGGTGGCCAGGTTCCAGGGCCTGGGCAAGTAGCTCCCGCAGGCCCCGTCGTCGGAGTGGGTCGGAGTCCCGGGGCGCCAGGGCCTGGCGGACTTGCACCTCACGCCGCGTGAGGGACCACAGTGAAGGGCGTACCCGACCAGAGGCGGAAAACATGAGCTACTCCGTGGGCCAGGTCGCCGGCTTCGCCGGAGTCACCGTGCGCACCCTGCACCACTACGACGAGATCGGGCTGCTCTCCCCGAGCGGCCGCAGCCACGCGGGACACCGGCGTTACGACGACGCCGACCTGGACCGGCTGCAGCGGATCCTGTTCTACCGGGAGCTCGGCTTCCCCCTCGACGAGGTCGCGGTCCTGCTGGACGACCCGGAGACGGATCAGCGGGAGCATCTGCGCCGGCAGCATGCCCTGCTGACCGACCGGATCGACCGGCTCCAGCAGATGGCCAAGGCTGTCGAGCACGCCATGGAGGCGAAGAAGATGGGCATCAACCTCACGCCCGAGGAGAAGTTCGAGGTCTTCGGGGACTTCGATCCCGACGAGCACGCCGAGGAGGCGGAGCGCCGCTGGGGCGGAACGGACGCGTACCAGGAGTCGGCGCGCCGGACGGCCTCGTACACCAAGGAGGACTGGCAGCGGGTCCAGGCGCGGGCCGAGGACATCAACCGGCGGTTCGCGGACCTGCTGGCCCTGGGGGCGCCCGCGGAGTCGGAGGAGGCCATGGACCTCGCCGAGGAGCACCGGGACTGGATCAACGGCAGCTACTACTTCTGCACGTACGAGGTCCACACCTGCCTCGGTGAGATGTACGTCGCGGACGAGCGGTTCACGGAGTACTACGAGGCCGTCCGGCCGGGCCTCGCCGTCTACGTCCGGGACGCGATCCTGGCGAACGCGGTGCGCAAGGCGTAGCCGGATGATCACCCGCGCGACCCCCTCCGGTCCCTGGAACCGGGCGGGGGTCGTGTGCGTTGATAATTGAAACCGCCCGCTCCGCACCACGCCCCCCGATTCCAGGAGAGCCCGGAACCCGTGTATACGCTTGCGCTCGGCCCAGAGTGGCTGTCCCCGGACTACCTGATCTCGCATTTCGGTCTGATCGGCATCCTGGTCATCGTCTTCGCCGAATCGGGACTCTTCGCGTTCCTCCCCGGCGACTCCCTGCTGTTCACGGCGGGCCTGCTGGTCGCGGACGGGCAGTACATCAAGCAGCCGCTGTGGCTGGTCTGCACCCTGATCGTGGCCGCCGCGATCATCGGTGACCAGGTCGGATACATGATCGGCAAGTTCTTCGGCCCGAAGCTCTTCAACCGGCCGAAATCCAAGCTCTTCAAGCGGGAGAACCTGGACAAGGCGCACGAGTTCATGGACAAGCACGGCCCGAAGGCCATCGTGCTCGCCCGCTTCGTGCCGATCATCCGAACCTTCGCGCCGATGGTCGCGGGCGCCGGAACGATGAAGTACCGCACCTTCCTGACCTTCAACGTCATCGGTGGCATCGGCTGGGGCGCGGGCGTCACGCTCGCCGGCTACTGGCTCGGGCAGATCGCCTTCATCAAGGAGCACGTCGAGTCGATCCTGGTGGCCATCGTCCTGCTGTCGGTCATCCCGGTGATCTTCGAGGTGCTCAAGGCCCGCAAGGAGAGCAAGGCGAACGGCGGCGCCGAGGCGGCCGGGGCCGAGGCCGTGGCCGACGGCTCCGCCCCGCAGGCCCCGGGCGCGCGCGGCCGCCACGCCAAGCGCTGAGACCCGCCCGCAGCACCCCGTACGACCCGTACCGCCCCGGAGGCCCGGCAGAGGCCCCGGGGCGTACGTGTGCCCGTACGAGCCCGCGTACGGGCATCCGTAGCGGCGCACCGGCGCTCAGAAGCCGCGGGTCCGCTTCGCCGCACGGCGCTTGGCGGCGCTGGCGGCCCCCGGGATGCGCATGAACAGCCGCGAGGCCTCCGACCCGAGATTGACCCCGATCGCGATGGCCAGCGCGATGGCCGCGGCGTTCACCAGCGAGCCCAGGCCCTCGTTCAGCCGGTTCTCGGCGATCAGCAGCAGCCCGTAGTACGTCGCCGAGCCGGGCAGCAGCGGGCCGATGGCGGCCGTCACGTACGGCAGGGCGGAGGCGAAGCGGTAGCGGGAGAAGAGCTGCCCGAAGAGGCCGACCAGGCCGGCCGCGACGGCGGTGGACGGGACGGGCGGGATGCCGCCCGCGTAGTGGAGGGCGCCGAAGGTGACCCAGGCGACCGCTCCGTTCAGCGTCACGATCCACACGGTGGAGCGTTCCTGCTGGAGCAGGATCGCGAAGGTGAACACCAGCACCATCGAGGCGGCGATCTGGATCAGCGGCCGCTGCTGGATCTGGAGGACTTCCTCCGGCCGCGGCGAGGCGTCGAGCTGCAGCCCCAGGTAGAGCACCACCAGCACGCCCATGATGATGCCGATGAAGAGGTACATGACCTCCAGCAGCCGGGCCGACGCGGTGATGTAGTAGCCGGTCAGGCCGTCCTGTACGGCCGCGACCAGGGCCCGTCCCGGCAGCAGCGCGAACAGCCCGCCGGTGATCACGGCGGATGCCTTGACGTCGATCCCCGTCATGTTGAGCGCGACGCCGATGGCGGCCGGCGGCATCGCGGCGACCACGAACTGGTAGAACTCGGGCAGCCCGCGTCCGGCGCACAGCCAGGCCAGGCGGTCACCGAGGACGGCGCCGATCGCTGCGGCGAAGAAGACGAGGACCCCGCCGCCGACCAGGGTGGAGGCGGCTCCGGCGAGCAGTCCGGCGGAGGCCGTGAGCATCCAGCCCGGGTACGGGTGCCGGTTGCGGCGGATCTCGGCGAGGCGCCGGTAGGCCTCCTCCAGCGACACGTCGATCTCGTGGGCGCTGATGTCGTCCACGAGCCGGAACACGGCGGCGAGCCGGTTGTAGTCCGTGCCGCGGCGGCGCACGGTCCGGCTGGCCGAGACCGGGTCGCCCACCAGCGAGGGGTGGTGGGTGATCGACAGCATGGTGAAGGTGACGGTCGGCTCGCAGCGGTCCAGCCCGTACGAGCGGGCCACCGCGAACATCGCGGCCTCCACGTCCTCGGCACCCTCACCGCCCGCGAGCAGCAGTTCGCCGATGCGCAGGGTCAGGTCGAGCACGCGGCCCACGGCGGGCCCGGTCTCGCTGTGGCGCTGCACGAGTTCCGGTACGGGACGCACGTCGACCGGCATGCGCAGCATCGTGCGCATACGGTCCTGCCAGGGCGATTCCTTCATCTGCGCGACGGGGAAGCCCTGGCCGGGGGTGTAGGCGGGCGGGGACTGCGCGGCCCGGTAGGTGGCCGGGGCGGCGAAGGCCGACCCCTCGGGCTCGGGCTCCACCGGATCGGCGCCCGCCGGACGGGCGAATTCGGAGGTGGGCTGGTCCTCCTCGAAAACGTCCGGCTCCATGCCGGGCGGCGGCGTGAAGGCGCTGTGCGCCTCGTCGGACTGGGGCTTCCTGTCCTCTGCCCCGTCGGCCTCCGCCACGCGTCCTCCAGTCCGTGATCACCCGGGACACCAGTATGCGGAATCGTTTCCTCCCGCCGCGCACCCGCCGCACACCCCCGCCTACCCGGTGGCGCCCGCCGCACCGGCCCGCGGACGCGACAGCGGGCGGCATCCCAGAGGGATACCGCCCGCCATGTCACACGGGGCGCGGGGGAGCACCCCGGCCCGTCAAAGCCGCCGAGCCTGAGCTCAGTGGTGGCCGCCCTGCGCCTCCAGGCGCTTGTACGAGGCCTCGATCTCGGCCTCGGCCTCGGTACGGCCGACCCAGTTCGCGCCCTCGACGGACTTGCCCGGCTCCAGGTCCTTGTAGACCTCGAAGAAGTGCTGGATCTCCAGGCGGTCGAACTCGGAGACGTGGTGGATGTCGCGCAGGTGCTCGACACGCGGGTCCGAGGCCGGCACGCACAGCAGCTTGTCGTCGCCGCCCGCCTCGTCCGTCATGCGGAACATGCCGATGGCGCGGCACTTGATCAGGCAGCCCGGGAAGGTCGGCTCGTCAAGGATGACCAGCGCGTCCAGCGGGTCGCCGTCCTCGCCGAGGGTGTTCTCGACGAAGCCGTAGTCGGCCGGGTAGCTGGTCGAGGTGAAGAGGCGACGGTCCAGACGGATCCGGCCGGTCTCGTGGTCCACCTCGTACTTGTTCCGCGAACCCTTGGGGATCTCGATGGTGACGTCGAACTCCACGTCCTGCTCCTCCATGATCAGCTGCATTGCTTCGGGACTGCGTCGATTCGTCTGCGTGCGCGTCCGGCCCAGCCCTGCCGGGTGGGGTGCCATGCTCGCGGCAAGACGCAGTGGTTAAGTGTCCCTCACGCATATGTGTGATCGCGAAAGGGGCTGGTCCGAGGTGCCATTGGTCAAGACCTGGCAGCTCATCGCAGGGTCGGCCGTCGCCGGCCTCGCCCTGTCGGTGGCAGCGGTGACCGCGGCCGGTCCTTGGGACTCCGGCCAGCGTAAGGCCGAGCGGGACAGAGCCGCCTCCTGGGGCCGCACGGGTGGCGCAGATCACGGTGGAGGGCCCGGCTCCGGCGCCCTGCCCGAAGCCGCGCCCAGCGCCCCCGGGGTGCTCGGCGCGATCGGCCCCGGCGCCCCGCGCGCGCAGAGCGCCCCCGCCGCGCCCGCCTCCGCCGGAGGCCTGACCGCCGCGCTGAAGCCGCTGCTCGCCGATCCCGCGCTCGGCACCGTCCGTACCGCGTCCGTGGTCGACACCGCCACCGGGCAGGTCCTCTACGAGTACGGGGCCCGGGACGCGATGACTCCCGCCTCCACCGTCAAGATCGCCACCGCCGCGGCCGTGCTGGCCGCCCTCGGCCCCGAGCACCGGATCAGGACCACCGTCACGCCCGGCGCCGCCCCCGGACAGATCGTCCTGGCCGGCGGCGGCGACCCCTCGCTCACCGCGAAGAAGAAGAGCCCCGCCGGATCCGGCGGCAGCCTCGTCGCCCTCGCGGCCGACACCGCGCAGGCCCTCAAGGCCGCCGGCACCGACACCGTGACCCTCGGATACGACGACAGCCTCTACACCGGCCCCACCCGCCACCCGATCGGCGTCAACCCCAACATCGCTCCGGTGACCGCCCTGACGACCGACGAGGGCCGTCCCGACGACTCCACCTCCGGTCCCGTCGACCGGACCGACGACCCGTCCGGGGACGCCGCGCGGGCCTTCGGCACCCTGCTGGCGGAACGCGGCATCGACGTCACCGGCGAGCCGGCCCGGGCCAAGGCCGCCGCCGGCGTCCAGCCGCTGGCCGTCACCCTCTCCACCCCCATCGCCGGGCTCGTCGAGCGGATGCTGACCAACAGCGACAACGACATCGCCGAGGCCCTCGCCCGGCAGACCGCCCTCGCCTCCGGCCGGCCCGCGAGCTTCGAGGGTGCCGAGAAGGCCGTCACCGACCGGCTCACCGCCCTCGGCGTCGACACCGCCGGCTCCCGCTTCGCCGACGGCAGCGGCCTGAACCGTGCCGACAAGGTCAGCGCCGGCCTGCTCACCGGGCTCCTCACCAAGGCCGCCGACCCCCAGCGCCCCGAGCTGCGCCCGGTCCTCACCGGACTGCCCGTCGCGGGATTCACCGGCACGCTCAAGGCCCGCAACTCGGGCAGCTCCCCGGCCGCCGGCCTGCTCCGAGCCAAGACCGGCACCCTGACCGGGGTGAACTCCCTCTCCGGGACGGTCGTCGACTCCTCCGGCCGACTCCTCGCCTTCGCCTTCCTCACGGCGAACAGCCCCGGCCCCGAGGGCGCCGAGAAGGCCCTCGATAAGCTGGCCGCGGCCGTCGCGACCGCTTCGTAGGGGGTCCGCATGCGGGCCGGTCCACGTACGGTTGACGCATGACGAGCATCGGTGGTGCGGAGATGGTCGACTGGAACCTCGCGGTGGCGACCGCGACCCGGCTGGTACGACCCGGCCCGGAGGTCACCCGGGACGAGGCGCGGGCCGTCGTCGCGGAGCTGCGGCGGCACGCCAGGACCTCGGAACGGCACGTGCGCGAGTTCACCCGGATGATCCCCGAGGGGTCGGCCGTCCCCGACACGCCCGTCCTGGTCGTCGACCGGGCGGGCTGGGTCAGGGCCAACGTCGCCGGATTCCGCGAGCTGCTCCAGCCGCTCCTCGGCAAAATGCAGGAACGGCGCGCGGGCGCCCCCGGCGGAGCCGTCCTCGGAGCCGTCGGCGGCAAGGTCACCGGCGTCGAAGTGGGCATGCTGCTGAGCTTCCTGGCCTCCCGTGTCCTGGGCCAGTACGAGACCTTCGCGCCGGTCACCCGGGATCTGCCCGCCTCCGCCGGCGGCGGCCGGCTGCTGCTCGTCGCGCCCAACATCGTGCACGTCGAGCGCGAGCTGGAGGTGCACCCCCACGACTTCCGGCTCTGGGTCTGCCTGCACGAGGAGACGCACCGTACACAGTTCACGGCCGTCCCGTGGCTGCGCGACCACCTCGAAGGCGAAATCCAGACGTTTCTCGGCGCCACCGAAATCGACCCGTCCACCGTCCTGGAACGCATCCGCGAAGCCGCCCAGTCCTTCGTCGGTGCCCGCCCCGACGCCGAGCACGGTGACGAGGGACACTCCCTCGTGGAGCTCGTACAGACCCCCGAGCAGCGCGAGATCCTGGGCCGGCTGACCGCCGTCATGTCCCTGCTGGAAGGTCACGCCGACTTCGTCATGGACGGGGTCGGCCCCCAGGTGGTGCCCTCCGTCGCCGAGATCCGCGAGAAGTTCCAGCAGCGCAGGGCCAGCGGCGCGGGCCGCCTCGACGCCGCCCTGCGCAAACTGCTCGGCCTCGACGCCAAGCTGCGCCAGTACCGCGACGGCGAGCGCTTCGTCCGCGCGGTCGTCGGCCAGGTCGGCATGGACGGCTTCAACCGGGTGTGGACCTCCCCGAACACGCTGCCGACCAAAGCCGAGATCGCCAGCCCCGCCGACTGGGTGGCACGCGTGCACCGCAAGGGGAGCGAACCGAGCGAAGCGGAGTGACACACGGGGCGTAAACATGTCTCACTGGGGGAAGCAGCGTCACCCATCCGAGGGACCGTGGGCCGTGGAAGGGCGTGCGATGCTCGGGGAACGGCTCGGCTCTGTCACCATCGACGCACTCTGAGTGACATCCTCCCGTTCCGCGGGGGCAGCCGGGCAGCAGCACCCCAGCACACCACCCCAACGCCTCCGAGGCATCCGAACTCCATCGAAGGGCACCGGACATGGGTCCCCATCCTGCGGTCGCGGCGATACGCCTGGCGGTCCGCCGCGTACTCCACGACGTCCTCACCGACCTCACCGACCACCCGGGCAGTCCCGTCACCCCCCGCCGTGCAGGGGGTGCCCTGCCGCTCGTCCTCGTCGCCTGCTCCGGCGGCGCCGACTCCATGGCGCTCGCCTCCGCCCTCGCCTTCGAGGCCCCCAAGCTCGGCCTCCGGGCCGGCGGCATCACCGTCGATCACGGACTGCAGCCCGGATCCGACCTGCGCGCCGCCGAGGTCGTCACCCGCATGACCGCACTCCGCCTCGACCCGGTGGAGTCCGTCGCCGTGCGCGTCGGCCGTGACGGTGGGCCCGAGGCCGCCGCCCGCGACGCCCGCTACGGGGCCCTGGACGAGGCCGCGGACCGCCTCGGCGCCGCTGCCGTGCTGCTCGGCCACACCCGGGACGATCAAGCCGAAACCGTCCTGCTGGGCCTGGCGCGCGGCTCCGGCATCCGCTCGCTCTCCGGCATGCCCGAGGTCTCCGGCGGCACCGCCGGCCGTACGAACCGCTACCGCCGCCCCTTCCTCCAGGTCGACCGGCAGACCGCCCGCAAGGCCTGCATGGTCCAGTCCCTCCCCGTCTGGGACGACCCGCACAACATCGACCCCGCCTACACCCGCTCCCGGCTGCGCCACGAGGGACTGCCCGCCCTCGAGAAGGCGCTCGGCAAGGGAGTCGTCGAGGCGCTCGCCCGCACCGCGCAGCTCTCCCGCGACGACGCCGACGCCCTGGACGCCTGGGCCGCCGAGGCGGAGACGGGCGTACGCGACGCGGCCGGCCGCCTGGAGTGCGCCAAGCTCTACGCCCTGCCCCCGGCCGTCCGCCGCCGCGTGCTGCGCAGGGCCGTCGTCGCGGCGGGGTCTCCCGCGGGCTCTCTCTTCGCCCGTCACATCGAAGAAGTCGACCGTCTCATCACCGGATGGCGCGGTCAGGGCGCCATCAACCTGCCCGGCCGGGTCGAGGCCCAGCGGCAGGGTGGCAGACTTGTCATCCGGCAGGGCTGATTGGTGCTGAAACACGGCTGAGTCCTCCGGGGTCGCCCCCCGGAGCCCCGGCCGACAACGAAAGTGATGCGGGTGGACGAGAAGGACATGGGCAACGACCTCCAGTCGGTGCTCATCACCAAGGAAGAGATCGACGCGAAGCTGGCCGAGCTGGCCGCGAAGATCGACGCGGAGTACGCGGGCAAGGACCTGCTCATCGTCGGTGTGCTCAAGGGCGCCGTGATGGTGATGGCGGACCTGGCGCGTGCCTTGTCCACCCCGCTCACCATGGACTGGATGGCGGTGTCCTCGTACGGCGCCGGGACCCAGTCCTCCGGTGTGGTGCGGATCCTCAAGGACCTTGACACCGACATCAAGGACAAGCACGTCCTGATCGTCGAGGACATCATCGACTCGGGCCTGACGCTGTCCTGGCTGCTGTCGAACCTGGGCTCCCGCCAGCCGGCCTCCCTGGAGGTCGTCACGCTGCTGCGCAAGCCCGAGGCCGCGAAGGTCGCGATCGACGTGAAGTGGGTCGGCTTCGACATCCCCAACGAGTTCGTCGTGGGCTACGGCCTGGACTACGCGGAGAAGTACCGCAACCTGCCGTTCGTCGGCACGCTCGCCCCGCACGTCTACGGCGGCTGATCCCGCTCCCGCCCCCGCTTCCGCTGCCGTCCCCGGGAACCCCGCCGAGCCTGAGGGGAACCTGGGGGCGATTCCCGCCGTTGAAGCAGGGGAAGGCGGGTCTGTCAGCCGTCCCACAGGGCCGCGGGTGACAATTCAGGGGTACATTCCGAAGAACAGTCTTTACTCACAGCAGCATTTACCTACGGGCAGGAGGGACGGGACGCCTGGCGTCCCGTATGGATGGACGTGAAGCGATACTTCCGTGGGCCGGTCATGTGGATCGTGCTGGCCGTCCTCGCCGTGGTCGTGTTGATGAATGTCGTCGGCTCCGGCGGCGGCTACAAGTCGGTGGACACCAGCGAGGTCATCAAGGCGATCAACACTGGCCAGGTGGAGACAGCCAAGCTGACCACCGGCGACAGCCAGATGATCAAGATCGAGCTCAAGCAAGGCGAGAAGCTCGGCAAGCACGACGGCACCAAGTTCCAGGCCAACTACATCGGGGATCAGGGCGTCCAGCTCGCCCAGAGCCTCCAGACCAAGTACGACGCCGGTCAGATCCCGGACGGGTACTCCGTCACGCCGGACAAGACCAGCCCGTTCCTGAGCGTGCTGCTCTCGCTCCTGCCGTTCGTCCTCATCGTCCTGGTCTTCCTGTTCCTGATGAACCAGATGCAGGGTGGCGGCTCCCGGGTCATGAACTTCGGGAAGTCCAAGGCCAAGCTCATCACCAAGGACACCCCGAAGACGACGTTCGCCGATGTCGCGGGCGCGGACGAGGCCGTCGAGGAACTCCACGAGATCAAGGAGTTCCTGCAGGAGCCGGCGAAGTTCCAGGCTGTCGGCGCCAAGATCCCCAAGGGCGTGCTGCTGTACGGCCCGCCCGGCACCGGAAAGACCCTGCTGGCGCGTGCCGTCGCGGGTGAGGCCGGTGTCCCCTTCTACTCGATCTCCGGATCCGACTTCGTCGAGATGTTCGTCGGTGTCGGTGCCTCGCGTGTCCGCGACCTGTTCGAGCAGGCCAAGGCCAACGCCCCGGCGATCGTCTTCGTCGACGAGATCGACGCAGTCGGCCGGCACCGCGGTGCGGGTCTCGGCGGCGGTCACGACGAGCGCGAGCAGACCCTCAACCAGCTGCTGGTCGAGATGGACGGCTTCGACGTGAAGGGCGGCGTCATCCTGATCGCCGCCACGAACCGTCCGGACATCCTCGACCCGGCGCTGCTGCGCCCGGGCCGCTTCGACCGGCAGATCGCGGTCGACCGTCCGGACATGCAGGGCCGTCTGGAGATCCTCAAGGTTCACCAGAAGGGCAAGCCGGTCGCCCCGGACGTCGACTTGGGCGCAGTCGCCCGTCGCACGCCCGGCTTCACCGGTGCCGATCTCTCCAACGTTCTGAACGAGGCCGCGCTGCTCACGGCCCGCTCGGACAAGAAGCTGGTCGACAACCACGCGCTGGACGAGGCGATCGACCGTGTCGTGGCGGGCCCGCAGAAGCGGACCCGGATCATGTCGGACCGGGAAAAGAAGATCACCGCGTACCACGAGGGCGGACACGCCCTGGTCGCGGCGGCCTCCCCGAACTCCGACCCGGTCCACAAGATCACGATCCTGTCCCGCGGCCGGGCCCTGGGTTACACCATGGTCCTGCCCGACGAGGACAAGTACTCGACCACGCGCAACGAGATGCTCGACCAGCTGGCGTACATGCTGGGCGGGCGCGCGGCGGAGGAGCTGGTCTTCCACGACCCGACCACCGGCGCGGCGAACGACATCGAGAAGGCCACCGCCACGGCGCGGGCCATGGTCACGCAGTACGGCATGACCGAGCGTCTCGGTGCGATCAAGTTCGGCGGCGACAACACCGAGCCGTTCCTGGGTCGCGAGATGTCGCACCCGCGGGACTACTCGGAAGAGGTCGCGGCGCTGGTCGACGAAGAGGTCAAGAAGCTCATCGAGACCGCGCACAACGAGGCCTGGGAGATCCTTGTCGAGAACCGTGACGTCCTCGACAACCTGGTCCTCGCGCTGCTGGAGAAGGAGACGCTGAACAAGGAGCAGATCGCCGAGATCTTCTCGACGATCGTGAAGCGTCCGGCCCGCCCCGCGTGGACCGGCTCCTCCCGCCGCACCCCCTCCACCCGTCCGCCGGTGCTCTCTCCCAAGGAGCTCCAGCTGACGAACTCGGCGAACGGCACGTCGGCCGCCGCCCTGCCCGTCTCCACGGAGAAGGGCATCGAAGTGGCTCCCGAGGACCGCCCCGAGTAACCGGCGGCCGGACCCACCCGGAATGGAAGCCGCGCCCCCCAGGTTCTAGCCTGGGGGGCGCGGCCCATTTGTACGACCGCGTGTGCGGACAGGAACGAGGATGAGATGACCGACCCAGTGACCCTGACCGGTGACGAGGGCACGATCGGCGTGTTCGACGAGAAGCGCGCCGAGGCGGCGGTCCGTGAGCTCCTGATCGCGGTCGGCGAGGACCCGGACCGCGAAGGCCTGCTGGAGACCCCGGCGCGCGTGGCGCGGTCGTACCGGGAGATATTCGCCGGCCTGTACCAGAAGCCGGAAGAGGTCCTGACCACGACGTTCGATCTGGGCCACGACGAGATGGTCCTGGTGAAGGACATCGAGGTGATGTCGAGCTGTGAGCACCATCTGGTCCCGTTCCACGGCGTGGCCCACGTCGGCTACATACCCTCCACGGACGGCAAGATCACCGGCCTGTCGAAGCTGGCCCGCCTCGTGGACGTGTTCGCCCGCCGTCCGCAGGTGCAGGAGCGGCTGACCACGCAGATCGCGGACTCCCTGATGGAGATCCTGGACCCGCGCGGAGTCATCGTGGTCATCGAGTGCGAGCACATGTGCATGACCATGCGCGGCGTGCGCAAGCCCGGCGCGAAGACCATCACCTCGGCGGTCCGCGGTCAGCTCCGCGACCCGGCCACCCGCAACGAGGCCATGAGCCTGATCATGGCCCGCTGAGCCCGGTGCCCGGGCCGGACGGCTGGGAGCCGCTGAGCGAGGACGTCCGGCGGACGCTCGAACTGCTGCCGGCCGGGGAGCCGGACGCCGGACGGCGCTTCCGGGACCGGATTCCGCACGCCGACCCGCCCCGGCCCGGGGCCGCCGCCTAGTGCTGTGGCCGGGAAGGTTTGCCGGGTTGCGGCGTCCGGTGTGGTGCATCGCAAGGCGGAGGGCCGCGGCTCGTACTGGACGTACTTGCGCGGTCCGACAACGCGGCGAGGTGCCGTGCCGGGCGTCGTGACCCGGTGAACCTTTCCGGTCACAGCACTAGGTGACGCGCTGGGCCCGGTGGGACGTGACCTTGAGGCGGGCCTCCGCGGGCAGTTCCGGGAGGCCCACCGAGGTCCGGGCGTGATCCAGGACCGGGCCGGCCACGGCGGCCAGGGCGTCGGCGGGGACCGCGTGGGGTTCCAGTTCCAGGGCGACCCGCAGCGCCGGCGACCCGCGCCGCCCGCGCAGGGCGACCCGACAGCCGGCGACCCCGTCCAGGGCTCCGGCTTCCGCGGCCACCGCCTCCTCGATCGCGCGCCCGCGCAGCATGGCGTACGCCCCGTCCCCGGTGTCCACGACCACCGCCCGCAGTCGCGGCCGTCTGAGCTGGGACAGCAGCCACCACAGCGCCAGCAGCACGCACACCGTGAGAGCGGCGAGCACCGCCCACCACCACCAGCCGTCGGCGTGCCCGTACCGGTTCCTGATCTCCTCGCTCAGCAGTGGCGCGTGGCGGCC
Source organism: Streptomyces sp. NPDC054840 (assembly GCF_053611065.1). NCBI lineage: Bacteria > Bacillati > Actinomycetota > Actinomycetes > Kitasatosporales > Streptomycetaceae > Streptomyces > Streptomyces sp. NPDC054840. Next base: position 3,211 of record NZ_JBSGZP010000014.1, on the reverse strand, counting down.
GTGCAGCGGCCACGAGCCCGACAGCACCACGATCCCGGCCGCCAGCAGGACCGCTCCGGCCACGGCCAGCAGGATCCGGTTCACCGTTGCGAGCATCCGTTCACCTCCTGACCCGTACGCGCGGCTGCGGCGGGTGCGCCAGGCCCAGTTCCTCGATGCCGACGGCGATCACCGCGTCGAGGTCGGCCCGTACGTCGTCCAGCTCGCGGAAGTGCGAGGTGGCCCGCACCTTGACGTGGGACCGGCCCACCTTGACCCGGACCGACCGTACTCCGGACACCTCCATGGCCCGGTCCCGCAGGATCTGCGCGGCGTCCTTGCGGCCGAGCCCGGCCCGGACCCCCGCCCGCCGGTCCGGGGGCCGCATCGGCAGGATCGCGCGCAACCCGGGGGCGAGCGCCAGCAGCAGGAGGATCGCCCCGGCCAGCACCAGGGCCCCTGCGATCAGCTGCACCCCCAGGTCCGCGGGGGTGTGCGTCGCCAGCCGGTCGGTCAGGTCGCGGCGCCAGCTCATCCCGGGCCGGCCGGCCCGTACGGCGGCCAGGTCGTACAGGAACAGGACCGCCGCCCCGAGCACGACCAGGGCGGTCAGCGCGGCGGGCACCCGCCGGGCGGAGCGGAAGCGGTGGACCCGGCCGGGGCCGGAGCCGTGGGCCGTCACCGCAGCCGCCGGTCCCGCCCGGTGGCGGTCCGGGTCCGGGTGGAGTGCAGGTGCTCGATGTCGATGTCCACCTCGGGTACGGACATGGACGCGCATTCCTCGATCCGCAGCGCGACCTGCCGGCGTACGGCCGCGCACTGGGCGGCCAGATCGGAGGGGTAGTCCAGCTCCAGGCTGACCCGGACCCGGGCGATGTCGTGATGCACGGTGACGGCGGCGTGCGGGGGCGTGCCCGGGAGCGTGGCGAGCGCCTCCCGGGCGGCCTGGGCGGCGATCTTCGCGACGACCCGGTCGGCGATACGGGTGGCTCCGCGCTCGGCGGCGTCCGCCCGGGGCGGGGCGGAGCGCGGTGGGCTGCTCATCGGCGCCTCACCCGCGCCGGTCGTCACGGCGGCGGAACAGGTCACCTGGTTCCAGGTCACCGTCGAGGAACCGCCCGGCGACGAAGCCGATGGTGCCGAGGGCGGCCACCAGCAGGAAGGCCCCGAAGCCGCCGAAGTAGCCGGCGAACGCGAGGGCCATGCCGGCGAACATTCCGGCGATCGCCATGCTCATGCGGGGTCCTCTCGGTCACTGGAGACGGGATTCCGGCTCCTCGTCGGGCTCATCGGGCAGCTTGACGTCGCTCACCGCGATGTTGACCTCGACGACCTCCAGGCCGGTCATCCGCTCGACCGCCGAGATGACGTTCTCCCGGACCGCCCGCGCCACGGCGCGGATCGACACGCCGTAGTCCACGACGATCTCCAGGTCGAGGGCCGTCTGGACCTCGCCGACCTCCGCCTTGACCCCGCGGCTGACGCCGGCCTTCTGCCCGCCGGGCACCCGGTCGCGGACGGCGCCGAAGGTACGGGAGAGGCCGCTGCCGCTGCCCATGGCGTGCACGCCCACGACCTCGCGGGCGGCCAGCCCGGCGATCTTCTCGACCACTCCGTCGGCGATGCTCGTACGTCCCCGGTCGCCGGGCTCCTTGCCGGAGCCCCCTGCTGCGGATTCGGTCATCGCGATTCCCTTCGCGTGGGTGACGGACTCACTCCGCTCCACGGTAGGCGCCGCGCGGCGCGGGCGCCCCGGGACTACGCCGGTCGGCTGGCCGACTTCGCCCGGGGTTCCGGCGTTTCGGCGCCCCTCAGTCGGAGAGACCGGCCAGGTCCCGCAGGCGGCGGGCCTGGGCCGCGCGCTCGGCGGCGCGCTGGTCGTCGTAGGGGCGGGCCTGGGCGGAGCGCAGCAGCGTCTTCGTCTCGATGACGGCGTCCCGCGGCGGTGCCAGCAGGGCCGTGGTGAGGTCCTGGACGGCGGCGTCGAGCTCGTCCGCGGGGACGACGAGGTTGGCGAGGCCGACCCGCTCCGCCTCCTCGGCGTGCACGAAGCGGCCCGTCGCGCAGATCTCCAGCGCGCGGGCGTAGCCGACCAGGGAGGTCAGGGGCTGGGTACCGGCCAGGTCGGGGACCAGGCCCAGGCTGGTCTCGCGCATGGCGAACTGCACGTCGTCCGCGACCACGCGCAGGTCGCACGCGAGCGCGAGCTGGAAGCCGGCGCCGATCGCGTGCCCCTGCACGGCGGCGACGGAGATGATGTCGTGACGCCTCCACCAGGTGAATGCCTCCTGGTACTCGGCGATCGTGGAGTCGAGCAGTTCGTCCGAACCGCGTGCCAGATCGAGGAAGGACGGCTCGCCCTCGAAACCTTCGGGGGTGAACGCCTGCCGGTCGAGCCCTGCGGAGAAGGACTTGCCCTCACCGCGCAGCACGACGATCCGGACGGTGCCCGGCAACAACCTCCCGGCCTCGGCCAAAGCCCGCCAGAGCGCGGGGGATTGGGCATTTCGCTTGGCCGGATTGGTCAGTGTCACCGTGGCGACCGTGTCGTCGACGGTGAGTCGTACGCCGTCCTTGTCGAGCAGAGCCATCTCTCATGCCTCCGGTGTGCAGTCGGCCGCAAGCTCGGCCTAAGTGACTGCACAGTAACCACCCAGCCGACCGGAGGGCCGACCGGGGGTCACCGAAGGAACCGTCGGATCATGATGGACCTTGAAGCTGTTGGAGCGTTGGAACCGCTGGGCCCGGGGTCAGGCCGTAGCCGCCTTCTTGCCGCGCGTCGCGCCTCCGCGACCACGCAGCGACACCCCGGACTCACTGAGCATCCGATGGACGAATCCGTAGGACCGGCCGGTCTCTTCGGCCAGTGCCCGGATACTCGCACCGGAGTCGTACTTCTTCTTCAGGTCTGCCGCGAGCTTGTCGCGCGCGGCGCCGGTTACCCGGCTGCCCTTCTTCAGAGTCTCGGCCACCCGTGCCTCCTCATGGGAAGTGCGCTCTGGACTTCTCATGATCACCCCTCCCACGCTTCCTGGCCACCCATTCAGCAAGGTCCGTACGACGGCATTTCTCGACCGGTGGACACCTGAGCAGAACGGAATCTCCTCTTCCGCTGCATGACTTCCGTCACACTCCGCTGCCCTCCACGGGAATCAGCAGGTCAGGGGCGTGGAAGCGGAAAACGAACGACCCCGGCCGCGCACCTTGCGAGGCGCGGCCGGGGCCGTCGTAC
>NZ_JBSGZP010000013.1:0-31027 GCF_053611065.1 Streptomyces sp. NPDC054840 | reverse complement strand
GGCCTCGATTCGATCATCCCGCCTGACCGAAGCCATGACACCAAGGCGGCGAAGGAGACCGTCGCGAAGGTCGCAGCCTCCGGGACGGCCGACGCCGCGACCAAGCCGGCAGGACCGACCGATCCCGGCGGCACATTCAGCGCGGCCGCACCCCGCAGCGCAACGCTCGGCGGGAAGGCGGCCGTACCGCTCGCCGTCCTTGCCGAGACCAGCTCCACCATGTGGCAGGCCATCGGGGAGGGCTACCGCGAACGGTGGCCCGAGATCCGTGCGGAACGCCGCAAGCAGATGGCCGCGAAGGCCGCCAAGCGCAAGGCCGAGAAGGCGGCGGCCGACGCGGAGAAGAAGGCGCAAGCGGCGGTCGTCGCAGCCCCGCCCGTCGCCCCCGTCCTGGCCGTCGCCCCCGTCCTGGCCGCCGCCCCCGACCCCACGGCAGCCACCCCGCCGGCCGGCGAATTCAACGGACCGCACACCGTCCAGGGCCGGCCCGGCGACGGAACCGCACTCATCCCCGCCCAGCCCGCACCCGACCCGGGCCGGCACCTGACCGCAGTACCCGATCCCGCACAGAACGGAGACCTCATGTCCTCGCCGTCCACGCTCATCCCCGAGATCCGCACCCTCGACGGACTGATGAACGCCTTGACCCTGGTCCGCGCCATGTGCGAGATGCGATCCGAGGAAGCCCTGGCCATTGCCGCCGACGACCTGGCCCTGTCCAACCGGCTCGACCAGATCGAAGCCGAGATGGCCGACCTCGAAGTCGACGACGCCACCCGAGCCGAGATCGACGCGCTCCGCGAGTCCATCCACACCCAGTCACAGGTCGCCGCCCAGTACGGCGGCGCCGCCAAGGACGCCGCCGACCTCGCCCTGGCCACAGCGCAGGCCGCCCACAAGAACCACGGCGGCATCGCCGAAGCCGTCCAGTCCTCGCCCATCGAAGTCGCCGCGCAGGCCGGCTACTACAACCGCTGACAAGGGAGACCACCGTGGCCATCACGAAGATCGCGGACGTCATCAACCACCGCGCCCTGCTCAACGCACTCAACGCGATCCGCGCCGAAGCCGAATCCCGGCAGGAAGACGTCAACAACCTCGCCGCCTGGTCCAAGGACATGGCCGACCGGATGCAAGGCGCCGCCGAGGAACTGAAGAGCCTGCAGGTCGACACCTACACCGTCGGCAACATCGCCATGCTCGCCGACGTCATCGCAGGGCAGGCCGCCTCCGCCGCCCGCTACAAGAACGCCACCGACACCTCCGTCAATCAGGCCACGACAGCCGCGCGCACCGCGCACCGCAACCACGGCCGCATCCAGGACGCAGTCGACGACAGCAGCGTCCCGATGGCCAAGAACACCTTCTACAGCGCCGAGTAACCCCTGATGCTGCCCAGTCGCCCCCGGCCCCCACGGTCCGGGGGCGGTGGGGAGCACCAGGCCCGGCCCCGCCCTCCACACCGAACCCGAAGGGAATCCGCCGTGCGCGCCCCGAAGAAACCCACGCCCCAGTACAACGACATCGCCGCTTTCCTCGCAGCCCAGGCCAGCCCGACCGTGGCGAAGGCCGCCACCGGCAAGAAGCCCCGCACCCTGAAAGGCTGGGCGCTCGCCAACCGAGGCAAGCTGACGATTGCCGTAACCGCGGCCAGCCTCGGCCCGGCCGGAGATCTGCTGTCGGCGACCGGCGACGGATGGAAGACCGCCCTCGCGCTCGGTGCCGCCGGCGCCGCAGCTGCCGGAGCATGGGGCTGGGTACCCGGCCTGGTGAAATGGAAAGGCGAATGGAAGCCCGCCCGTGCCCTGCCCACCATGAACGAGCGTCGCATCGGCCTTTCCATGCCGATCACAGGCGCCGCACTACTGACCACGATGGCCGCGGTCGGCGGCCCCGAATGGGGCGAGAACCCCTGGTGGGGCTTCTCCCTCGCATGGTCCGCCGCCTACGGCACATGGGCCTGGCGACGAGCAGGCCGCCAGCCCGAGAACAAGGCCCCCGCCCTCACCCAGCAGATGCTCGACTGGATGACCTACGCCGCCGCCCCTGACGGCCCGTACCCGAAGAGCACGCTCGTCTCCCCGATCGCCACCCCCAAGGGCGGCTGGTGCGCCGAGATCCACGTGCCGCGGGGCAAGAGCTTCCGGATCCAGGCGATGGACGACGTCCTGTCTTCCATCGGGGTGGATGACGCCGACCTGGTCGCCCTGGAGAAGATCGCCCCCCGCAAAGGCAAGATCACCGTGTTCACCGAGAACCCGCTCAAGAAGGGCACCCTCTTCGGCGACCAGCACACCCTCGACCCGGAAACCGGCCTCGCCCCGATCGGCGTCTACTACGACGGCGCCCAAGCCAACTACCGCTTCTTCCAGCCCGGCTCCGGCGCCGTGCACTCCTTCGTCACCGGCACCTCCGGATCCGGCAAGTCCCGCCTGCTCGACGCCCTCCTCGGCATCGAGCGCCGCAGCCCGCTGGTCTGCTCATTCGTCATCGACCCGCAGTCCGGCCTGTCCCTCCCCGACTGGCCCGACGGCGTGGCGGTCTTCGCCCCCGGCAACGACTTCGGCATCGTCGTCCTCCGCGCCTTCCAAGCGATCATGAAAGAGCGGGCCAGGCGGTACAACCGCATGAAGTGGATCGACGAGAAGGGCCGCACCCGCGTCGGTCGTGCCTTCTTCGTCCCCGGCGACCCCGACCCGCTGATCTCCCTCACCCTCGACGAAGCCCACGACCTCCTCAACGACCCCCAGTACGGCGAAGAAGCCGTAAAAATCATCGGCGACTGCGCCAAAGAAGTCCGCAAGGTCGGCGGCAAACTCCGCCTCGCCAACCAGGGCCCCAACGCCTCCGAACTCGGCGGCGAAACCCTCATCCGCGACATTCTCCAAGGCGGCAACAATGCCGTCCTCCGCTCAGGATCCTCCTCGGCCGGCAAGCGGGCCGCCGGCACCGCCCTCGGTGACATCGACCCCGGCGCCATCCCCAAGGAATTCAACGACGGCAGCAACACCGGCGGCCTCGGCTACCTCGCCGGCCCCGACAACCGGGCCGCCATGTGGCGCGCCCCCAACGTCGAAGACGCCTACGGCCTCGCTCACGAAGGCGTAACCACCGGCATCGAGCAGGCCAGCATCGACGCCCTCCCGATCGTCCGCCACGTCCTCGCCGAACACGCCCTCATGCTCCGGCTGCGCAACGCCGGTCAGCAGTACACCTACGACCCCGCCCGCTTCACCGAGAACGACACGATCCCCGCCAGGAAAGCCCGCGCGACCGCCCCTGCACGACAGCAGGTGCCGGCCGCAGTGGAACCCGAGGCCGCCGCCCTGTCCGCGACAGCGCAGCAGATCGTCGCCTTCCTGCACCAGCACGGAAAACCGACCGCCCCCGCCATCATCGCTAAGTCCCTGCAGCTCACCGGCCCGCAGGTCCGCACCGCCCTCAAGCGCATGAAGGACGACCCCACCGTGCCGATCACCAACCTCGGCCACGGCGCCTGGATCCACACCGACCACACCGACACCGCACTCGCGGCCGCCGCCTAACCCCAGGGACCGACGATGACCACTGATGCTGCCCGCGACCTCATCAAGGCCGTTGAAGAGGCCCTGGCGACCCCCACCGCCTACCGTGACCCCAATCCGACCCCCACCATCGGGGCCGCCCCTCCCGTGCCCCAGCCCGGCCGCCCGCCCATGAGCCAGAAGGCCACCGACGCCAGCATGCTCATGCTCGCCGCCGGCGCCGCCTCCCTCCCCATCGGAGGCGCGACGTCCCTCGTCCTCTACACGCTCGGGCACGTCGACCCGGCCGCGCTCGCCATCGGAGCAGCAGCCCCCGTCGCCCTGGTTCTCGCCATCGGATCGCTCATCAGGGCAGCCGGCCGGGGAATGCAGGGGATAGGCGCCGAGCACCACCACCACTACAACGGACCCGTCAGCCAGGAAACCCGCACAGTCACTACGCAGACGCGCGGCCTGTTCGCCAAGACGATCAACAAGCAGTAGCCCTACCGCTCGACCGGGCCCTCGCCGACCGCGGGGGCCTGCGTCATAGGCACCGCCCGCGCCACCCAACCCTCACCCAGCCGATTCGTCGGCAGCATCGTCACCACCGCAGCCCGCTCCCGGCAAAACCAGTCCAACTCACGCCGGCACTCGGCCTCCGTGCGACCACGCAGCATGTATGAGACGCCCATGGGCGAAGTCTGGCGGATCGGTGATCCCTTGACCTGCCGAACGGGCATATGTCACAGTGCCATCAGGCGGAACACGTATGCCCGTCGCCGCTTCCAGCCCCCAGGCCTCGCCGGGGGCTTTTCGCATTCCTGGGGGTGGCCATGGAACTGTACGAGCTGTACCCCGACGACTTCGTCTTCGAGAACGAAGCCACCGAAGCGACCGGCGTACCCGGCCCCGTCATCCGACAGTGGGCGCGACGCGGCAAGATCCGACGATTCCAGGGACGGCCCCACGAGTACGCGGGCAACGGGCGCGAGTACAAGACCATGTACGCCCTCCCCGAAATCGCCGAACGAGCCAAGACGTACCGGCCGATGCCGCAGCGAACCCCCAAAGCCGCCTGACCGACGAGGAGGCGCCCCGTGAGCTTCCCCGACGGCACCCCCACGGTCACGCTGGTCGGCACGATCCCCTCTGCTGTCGCGGGTACGGCCTTCAAGGGCAAGATCGTCTGCAAGCCGTCCGCGTACCTGACGGACTCCGCCCGGCACGCGGTCTACCCTGGCGGCGGCAGCGTCAACTTCGCCAGTGACGGAACCTTCTCGGTCGTCCTCCTCCCCAACAACGCAGCCGGCATTCAGCCCGAGGGCTGGAAGTGGTTCTTCGACCTCCAGCCGACCGGCGGCAAGCGCATCCAGTTTTTCGCCGAGGTCAACGGCACCGGCACTGTGTACTTCGACGACCTGGTGCCCATTCCCGCTCCGGGTGGCGGGCCCAGCAGTGGCGGTGGAACCAGCGCGGTCTCGTCGGTCAACGGGCAGACCGGCGCTGTCATCCTGGACGCCGAGGATGTCGACGCCGACCCGGAGGGCACCGCGGCAGCGGCCGTCACCGCCCACGCCGGGGCATCCGACCCGCACGGCGACCGGGCCGCGGGAGTAGCCGCCCTGGCCGCCCACGAGGCCGACACCACGTCCGTGCACGGCATCACCAACACCGCGCTGCTGGAGACCCAGTCCGGCGCGCAGGCCAAGGCCGACACCGCGCAGACCGCCGCCACCTCGACTGCAGCCGCGGACGCCACGTCCAAAGTGGCCGCGCACGAGGCGGACACGACCGCAGTCCACGGCATCGCCGACACCGCCCTCCTCGAAACCGCGGCCGGTGCCCAGAGCAAGGCCGACGGCGCCCAGGCCGCAGCAATCTCCGCCGCGGCAACCGACGCCACCAGCAAGGTCGCGACCCACACCGCGGCCAGCGACCCTCACGGCGACCGCGCGGACGCCGCCACCAACTACCTGGCCAAGACCTCAAACCTGTCCGACCTCGCCAACCCGGCGACCGCGCGGACCAGCCTCGGGCTCGGCGGCGCAGCCACCCTGTCGGTCGGCACCACCGCAGGCACAGTCGCCGCGGGCGACGACAGCCGCTTCAGCGCCATCGGCAGCGCCGGACCCCAAGGCCCGGCAGGCCTCGACGGGGGGAGCTTCCGCACCAACGAGGTCCGCATCAGCGACGGCGCCGTCACAGACCTCGCCTCGGCCGCCGCTTGGACGATCGCGGCCACCAGTGTCGGAACGCAGCTGAAATGCTCCATCCCCGCGGAGGTCGGCGACCGCATCCGGGTCGACGCCGGCATGCTCTACTCCGGAACCCGCTACCTCGATGTCGTCCTGCTCGACTCAGCGGGCGCCATCAATCTCTACGCGGGCACGCTGACCACCAGCCCGCTCGCCGAGGGCAACCCCGAGCTGTACCCGTCGACCTCATTCGGCAAGGCCTCGTCCGGCATCGTCTTCACCGTGGCAGCCGGCCACCTGTCCGGCGGGCAGGCGACCATCGCCCTCGCCAACCAGGGCACCGGCGCCGGCAAGATCTACGCCTACTCCGGGTACCCGTTCCGCCTCGGCCTGACCAACCTCGGCCCCGCAGTCGCCCCCACGGGCATCAGCGTCGCCCAGACCAGCACGCCGACCAGCGGCTACATCAAGTACGCGCCCGCAGGTGTGGCCTTGACGGGCTCGGACGTGACCGGCCCGTTCTCCTACCTTGGAGCCGGCGGCTTCCAGATCGGCTCCGGCACCCCGGACTCCACCTACGTCCTGCCGACGACGAGGTACCCGAACACGCGCGGCACACTGTCCAGCTCCCAGTCGACCTACAGCATCGAATTCGGGACCGATGCCAGCGCCTTCCAGCTGCGGTTCAACTGGCAGACGGGCGGCTCATACCGCATCTCCGTCGACGGCCGCAAAATGACCGACCTGATGCAGTCCCTTGGCGGCACAACGCCCGGCAGCACGCACCTGATGACCGTCAACCTTGGCGTCTCCCAGCCGCGGGTCATCCGGCTCGACTTCAGCGTCGCCCCGTTCGGCGGAATCTACCTGCCGCCCGGAGCGTCGATGTGGAAACCGCCGACGCCGGCCAAGCGGTTCATGGTGCTGGGCGACAGCATCCCCGGCGGCAGCAGCATGAACACAGGTGGAGGCTCTGGCACGTGGTTCGCGCGAGCCGCACGGCCGCTGGGCTACAGCGACGCCTGGAATGAAGCCCTCGGCACCACCGGGTACATCACCGCAGGCTCCACCGCGACGCTCGGCACCCGAGCGCCCATCGACGTCATCCCGAACGCCCCCGACACGCTGATCATCTCGGCGGGCTACAACGACAACGGCGGCTCGCAACCCAGCATCAGCTCGGCCGCAGCCAGCCTGTACAGCGCCATCAAGACCGGCCTGCCCGCCACCACGATCTACGTCCTCGGCTGCTGGTCACCCAGCGGATCCCCGGCCGCGTCGATCACCAACACCGACACCACGCTCCGAACAGCCGCAGCAGCCGCGAGCCTCCCGTTCATCTCTCCGATCACCGGCTCGATCTACAACTCGGCCGGCACGCTCGTCGCTACTCACGGGCCGTGGATCACAGGCACGGGGCGCGTCGGAGCCACCACCGGCAGCGGCAACGCGGACGTCTACATCGGGACCGACGCGACCCACCCCACGGACGCCGGCCACAAGTACCTCGCCGACCGGATCGTTGCAGCCATCCAGGAACTCACGAACGCGTAACAGGAGGTGCCCGTGGACGACCTCCTGATGATCGTGCCCACCCGCGGCCGGCCCGAGAGCGTCCCCGCGATCGTCGACTGCTGGCGGCAGACCGGCGCCACAGCCGACGTCCTGTTCGCCGTCGATGACGACGACCCCATGCTGCCCGGCTACCGCGAGCACATGGAGAACCTCAACGATCCCCGGATTCGTTGGCGGACCGGGCCTCGCCTGCGAATGTGCGGCACCCTCAACGCCGCCGCAGTCGAAGAGGCCCCCCGCTACCGGTTCCTGGCGTTCATGGGAGATGATCACCGGCCGCGTCCCGGTGCGATGCCGTGGGATGAGCGGTTCCGGATCTGCCTCTCAGGTGGGCCGGGCATCGTCTACGGCAACGACCTCCTGCAGGGCGAGATCATGGCCACCGCAGTCGCGATGACGTCCGACATCGTGACGACCCTTGGCTACATGGCGCCGCCCGCACTGATCCACCTCTGTTTGGATCTCGTATGGATGGACTGGGGTCGCGGCATGGGCCGCATCACCTACCTCGGCGACGTGATCCTCGAACACATGCACCCGGCCAACGGCAAGGCGGACATCGACGCCGGCTACATCGAGTGCAACAGCAGCGCGGTCTCCACCGCCGACGCCACCACCTACTACGACTACCGCGACAACGGCGGCCTCCAAGCCGACCTGGAGAAGCTGCGGGCACTGATCGAGGAGACCGCATGACCATCGACAGTGTCATCGACGCCTGGAACCAGGCCGACCCCGCCGCGATCCACCCCACCCGCAGAATCAGCGAAGACGCCTACCGGATCTCCGGCGAGAACCAGGCCGCCCTCCTGTCCACGATCCTCCCCGCAGGCTGCAAGGTCGTCGACTTCGGCTGCGGAGACGGCCGCGTCGCCATCCCGCTCACCGGCCTCGGCTACGAGGTCACCGCCGCAGACGGCTCCCAGGCCATGCTCGACCGGATCACCGAAGCGGCCCCGGACATGCCGACCGTCCAGACTGACGGCACCGACCTCGCCGAGCAGCTCGGCCGCAAGACCGACGCCGTCATCTCCCTGGCCGTCCTCATCCACCACAGCTACGAATCGGCTGCCCGGATCATCGAAGGCCTCCGCGCTGCCGTCCGCGTCAACGGAATCCTCGTCCTCGACTGGCCCATCTCCGACGAACCCAGTGAAGGCGGCGGCTGGATCAGCGTCACCACCTGGAGCCGCGACCAGCAAGACGAACTCTGCCAGCGGATCGGCCTCAAACGCCTCGACCCCGCAGGCTCACCCTGGCCCATCTTCCGCGCGGTCAAGGCCAGCTGATGCGGGTCCTCCTCACCGGGGCTGCGGGTTTCGTCGGCCGCCACCTGCACCAAGCCCTGTGGGAGCGAGACCATCAGGTCTCCGCCATCGACCTCCGGCCCAATCACGCCGTCCTCAAGCGCGACGCCCTCGACCACTTCCGCACCAGCAACGTCCGCTTCGATCTCGCCATCCACTGCGCGGCCGTCGTCGGCGGCAGGGCGAGCATCGACGGCTCACCGCTCGGCGTCGCCACGAACCTCGGCCTCGACGCCTGGTACATGCGCTGGCTGGCCCGCTCCAAGACTCCACGGGCCGTGTACTTCTCCAGCTCCGCCGCCTACCCCGTCGCCCTGCAACAGCCCGGCCCGATCCGGCGGCTCGTCGAGACCGACATCGACTACGAGCAGCCCGGCCGACCCGACGCCACCTACGGCCTCGCCAAGCTGACCGGCGAGCAGCTCTGCCAATACGCCGAAGCAGCCGGCACCCGCATGACCGTGCTGCGGCCGATGTCCGGCTACGGCAGCGACCAGGACGAGAGCTACCCCTTCCCTGCGTTCATCCGCAGGGCCAAGGAGCGGCAGGACCCCTTCGAGATCTGGGGCGACGGCAGCTCGACCCGCGACTGGATTCACATCGACGACCTCGTCGGCGCCACCCTCGCCGCCGTCGAGCAAGACGTCACCGGCCCGGTCAATCTCGGCACCGGCAAGGCGACCAGCTTCGACGAGCTGGCCGGCCTGGTCACCACGGCGGCCGGATATCAGCCCGAGCTGAAACACCTGCCATCCGCGCCGCAAGGCGTACACCACCGCGTGTGCGACCCCAGCCGGATGCTCGACTTCTATACGCCCACCGTCACCCTCGACGAGGGGATCCGGCGGGCACTCGCCAACTAGACGAAGGAGGCCAGCGCCATGGCCAAAACGAAGCCCGACTCCGCCATCAATCCACAGGGTGCGGACATAGAGATCATCGACCGATCAGCAGGCACGCCGGGCGTCGTCCTTCCCAACGCGGTCCGAGTCAACGGAACCGAGATCCTGATCCCTTCCGACGCCACGATCCGAGTGAGCGACATCGCCGAGGACGAGCTCGTGACGGTGACGCTGACCATGTTCGCCCGCAGCCTGTCCATCCGGCACGAGCCGGTGGACACTCAAGATCCGTGAGCGGCGGCTGGAAGGGCTCAGACCGCAAAGCCCGGCTGCCCTCCGGCTGGTCAAAGATCCGTGCCCGGATTCTGGCGCGGGACGTCACGTGCGTTCTCTGCGGCGTGAGGCCATCCGCCTTCTGCGACCACATCGTGGCCAAGGCCGACGATCACAGCGAGGCCGGCCTGCAAGGCGTCTGCGGCCCCTGCCACGACCAGAAGTCCTCCCGCGAAGGCAACGAGGCCCAGCAAAACAACCCCCGGCCCGGACGAACCCGCCCGCCAGAACAACACCCTGGGCTCAGGTGATCATGACGCTCCCCATATGGCCCGGCTGGCGCCTCACCATCTGCATGGAGCGCGTCAAGCCGAAACGCTGTCGCTTCACCCAGCAGACTGCGGGCGGCCCTGTGCGCTGCATCTTCAACGCCGGCCACCCGGCGCACGGCCACACTCTCACCAGCGATTTGCGAGCCGCTCCCGTAGCTTCTCCCCGCTTACTCGCAAGCAGATAGGTGAACCTGTGCCCCGCTACCTGATCACCCACCCCAAAGGGCAGCAGGGCGACGACATCCTCGTCGAGGACCCGGAGCTGACCCTCACCATCCAGGGTGGCTGGGCAGTCCTCTCCGACCCGGATGGGCCGTGTCTCGTGATCTCTGCACACGCAGGAGCGACTATCACCCGCATCGACGAGGCGCCCGTAGATGAGGCGGTCGGCTGAACTACCAGCTCTCGCCGCCAACCCCACCCAAGACGCCTGCGGTTGATCCCCGCAGGAAGGAAGGCCCGATGTCTCCAGGCATCGGGCCTTTCGCATGCCCTGGAGACCGAGATGAGACCCCTGTCAGTTTCCTGCATCCAATGTGGCCTGGAGGTTCAGGTCTCGGCCGATGGCCCCGTCCCGAACTACTGCTCAGGCAGCTGTCGATCCCGCTACAACAAGGCCAAGGCGAAGTTGAACGGCAAGGCGCAACGGTGGGAGCAGAATCGCCTCGCGCGTCAAGCTGAGGAAGCCGAGCGCCGAGCTAGCCTCCAGCGGGCCACGGCAAGGCCATGCCCATACTGTGCCGCGCCTATGGTTCATCCGCGCCGCGTTCAATGCGGGGCGCCTGAATGCAAGAGGCGCCACGCCAACGAAATGCAGCGCCAGTTTCACCGGCGGTACAAAGAACAGCACGGCGTCTACTACAGCCGCCAGTACGACCAGCCCAGGGTGAAGCGGCACGACATCACCTGTCAGCGCTGCGGCAAGGCTGCTGTAGTCACCAAGGTCGAGGCGAAGTACTGCTCACATGACTGCTGGTACGAGGCCAATCATGCAAGGCACGCTCAGGTAGAGCTTGCCTGGAGGCCGGCCTTGAGGCAGCCTCGCTTGGCTCAGGTGCGTGTACTCAAGCCGCTACGGCGGCGATGGTTCAGTGCCTGCTGTCCCATGTGTGCGGCGCAGTTCATAACCGACAACCCGCGGGACCGGCACTGCTCACCGCGCTGCGGTAAGCGTGCAGAGAGGGACAAGCGGCGAGCTCTGGAGCGCGACGCTTTCGTCGCACCAGTCAACCGCGCAGAGGTATACGAGCGGGACCACTGGACATGCCGGCTGTGCCGCGAGCCGGTGATGCGGGATGAGGTCGTTCCACACCCTCAAGCTCCGACACTCGACCACATCGTTCCGCTTGCGCGAGGTGGAACACATGAGCCATCGAACGTTCAGCTGGCTCACTACCTCTGCAACTCGATCAAGTCTGACGGGATCCGAGTGAACCCCAGCCGGCTCACGGAGCTTGGTATCGCAATAGGGCACATAGGGGCAATACCCCCTCCCCCCGACTCTCCCGGATCGGGTCCGTAAAGCACCTGACGTCGCCCCCGGGTTTCCAAGGCCGGCCGACAGACCCTGGTGGTCTGCCTCTTGATCATCTGGTGTCGCCCTGGAGGCGCACCTCTTCGCCCCGAGACCCCGGAGGTCGACATGGGTGCACGTGGACCCATAGGTAAACGCTCAGAGGAACGCATGGGGCACCGCTCCAAGGAGGAGAAGGACTCGATCGTGAAGGCCCCATCGGGCCCGCCGGTCGACCTTCCGGACCTCCCCGAGCCGGACGCTCTCTGGCATCCGATCGCCACCGACTGGTACCTGTCCCTGCGTGATTCGGGCCAGGCTGCCTTCTATCAGCCGTCCGACTGGGCGATGGCCCGCTACGCAGCAGAGCTGATGTCGCGCGGCCTGTCTGAGGACCGTCCGCCGAACGGCCAGTACGTCGCGGCGCTCAACTCGGTAATGGCGAGCCTGCTGACGACGGAGGGCGACCGACGGCGGGTCCGGATCGAGCTGGAGCGAAAGCCGGCCGTCAAGGCGGTCCCGGCTTCCGTGACCGCCATCGCCGACTACCGCTCTTCGATCGGTGGCTGACGGCGAGGTTCCCGAGGTCGTCACGCCCTTCACGATCGGCCCGACGTGGCGGCGAGGCGAGGACGGCAAGTTCCTCCTTCCCGAGTACACGCTTGGCTGGCAGGCCCTGGCCTGGACGGCGACCTACCTGCAGCACTACGCAGGGAAGCCGTGGCGGTACACCGATGAGCAAGCGCGTTTGACCCTGTGGTGGTACGCAATGGATCCGGTGACGAACCGGTTCCTGTGGCGTGACGGCGTGATTCAGCGGCTGAAGGGGCACGGCAAGGATCCCCTGGTCGCCACCTATTCGGCCTTTGAGTTCGTTGGACCATGCCGGTTCCACGAGGTCGCGGATGAGGGCAACGAGTGGGGTGTTCCGCCGGGTCAGCCGCTCGGGCGGCAGCACCCGGATGCCTGGGTGCAGATCGCGGCCGTCAGTCAGGATCAGACGCGCAACACGATGACGCTCTTCCCCGGGATGTTCACGAAGCGGGCGATCGAGGAGTACCGGATCGATCTCGGCAAGGAGATCATCTACGCCGACAAAGGGCGAGCCCGCATCGAGGCTGTGACATCGTCGCCGCGGGCCCTCGAAGGGGGCCGGCCATCGGCGGTACAAATGGGGGAAACCCATCACTGGCTGGCTTCGAACGGCGGCCACGAGATGGCGGCCGTCATCGAGCGCAACTCGACGAAGTCGGCAGATGGCCAAGCTCGGTCGCTGGCGAACACGAACGCGTTCGAGCCTGGTGAAGACTCGGTAGCTGAGCGGACTAGAGACGCTTATGAAGCTGCCGAGGCAGGCAGGGCAGCAGACACGGGCCTGTTCTATGACTCGTTGGAGGCTCCAGCGGAGGCCAAGCTGACCGAGGAGTGGATAGCGCCGACCCTGCGCGCCGTCCGCGGGGATTCGATCTGGCTCGACATCGAGCGACTGAAGGCGTCGATCCTCGATGTCCGCAACCCACCGTCCCGCTCTCGGCGCTTTTGGTACAACCAGGTCACCGCCGCCGAGGATGCCTGGATGGCCCGCTACGAATGGGACGCCTGCAAGCGCGAGGATCTTCACCTTGCGGACGGCGACGAAGTTGTCATTTTCTTCGACGGGTCCAAATCTGATGACGCGACGGGCCTGGTGGCTTGCCGCATGTCGGATGGCCTGGTGTCGACCCTTGGGGTGTGGCAGAAGCCGGCGAACTGGCCTGCACCGGATTCTCCGGGGTACGTGCCCTGGTCGGTGCCACGCGAAGACGTCGATGGTGTCGTGGCGAACGCCTTCGGCCGATTCAGGGTGCTGGCGTTCTTCGCCGACCCAGGTTCGGGTCAGGATGAGGACGGCGAGATGTACTGGGACGCCTTTCTCGACCGATGGGGCCAGTCGTTCGGCAAGAAGCTCCTGCTGCGTGCCGTATCGGCCGGCCCGAGGGCACATGCGGTGCGCTGGGACATGCGTGACCGCCGCAATCAGGAGACATTCACCGAGGCGGTTAAGCGCGCTCGTGAGGACATCCTGCAACGCCAGTTGGTCCACGACGGCCACAAGGTGTTGCGTATCCATGTGATTAACGCGCGGCGGAGGACGAACGCCTGGGGGGTCACGATCGGGAAGGAGCACCGCGAGAGTGCCCGAAAGATCGACCTTGCCGTCTGCATGGTTGGCGCCAGGATGCTGAGGCGCCTTGTCCTGAACAATCCGAAGCACCAGAAGCGCTCAACCGTGCGCGGCAAGGGAAGGGTGGTGGTGCTGCGGTGACGACTCCCACCCTGCCCCTGTTGGCGCTGTCGGAGGACGAGCTGGGCATCCTGACGATGCTCCGTTCGGATCTGCTGTCGCAGCGGTTGAAGCTGGAGCTGTTCGACGCTTACTTCAACGGCGAGCAGCTGGTCCGCGATCTGGGGATCTCGATTCCTCCTCAGTTGAAGACCCTCCACACGGTGATCGGCTGGCCTCGGATCGGGGTGGAGGCTCTGGAGCAGCGTCTCGACTTGGAGGCGTTCCGTTGGGCCGACGGCGCTGATTCGTCTGATCTGCTGGAGATCGCCGAGGCGAACGACTGGTTCGACGAAGCCTCTCTGGGGCACCTCGATGCGCTCACTTATGGCCGCGAGTACATGGCGGTGGGCACGGGTGAGGGGGCGGATGCGCCGCCGCTGGTGACGTTCGAGTCGCCGTTGGACATGACGTTGGCTTGGGATGCCCGGCTGCGTCTGTCGACGTCGGCGTTGCGGGAGTGCCAGGGACACAGGTACGAGTTCGGGCTGGCTCCTGAGCAGCGCCTGGTGACGCTGTACCTGCCCATGCAGACGATCTATGCGGTGCAGGCTGACGGCGGCTGGGAGGTTGTCGATCGGGACATGCACAACCTGGGTGTGGTGCCTGTGCTGCGGATGGCGAACCGGCAGCGGACTGCGGACCGTACCGGCAGGAGCGAGATCACTCCTGAGGTCATGTCGATCACAGACGCGGCTTGCCGCCGGCTGATGGGCATCGAGGTCGCCTCCGAGTTCTTCGGAGCTCCGCAGCGCTACATCCTCGGCGCCTCCGAGTCGGCCTTCCAGGACGCCGAGGGCAACACCAAGAGCGCCTGGGAGACGTACATCGGCCGGGTCCTGGCCTTGGAGAGGGACGAGGACGGCAACGTTCCGACGGTCGGCGCGTTCACCGCGCATGACCCGTCGGGGCAGACGAAAATCATCGACTTGTATGCGCGGATCATGGCCACGCAACTCGGTCTGCCGCCGCACATGCTCGGCTACACCAGCGACAACCCCGCTTCGGCGGACGCCATTCGTTCCAGCGAGGGCATGCTGGTCAAGAAGGCCGAGCGCAGAATCAGGCGGTTCAGCGCGACCCATCGCGAGGCCATGCGCTTGGCGCTGTGGGTGCGCGACGGCGAGCCCCCGGAGAAGTCCCGCCGCATCGAGACGGTGTGGCGCAACCCGGCCACGCCGACGATCGCGGCCCAGACCGATGCCGCGGTCAAGATGGTCCAGGCAGGAATCCTGCCCGCAGACGGTGATGTCGTGCTGGAGATGGCCGGCCTGACGGAAGACCAGCGCCAGCGGGTTGCTGCCGAGCGGCGTCGGGCGCGCGGAGCCGACCTGGTTCGGCGGCTGACCGCCGTCCCCGAGGACGACCAGCCGGACCCGGAGGCGACCGATGCCACCGCCGGCGTCTGACGGCGGCCGGGCGGCTGCCGCACAACGGCGGGCTCATCGTGGCCTGTCGCGGCTGCTGACCCGGGACATGCGCGGTCTGCGCCGGCTGATCATTCCGTCGCGGCTGGCGGAGTCGGTACCGGAGTGGATTACGGCTGTCCGTGCGCTCGTCGAGCAGTACGGGGCCGCCTCGGCGAGCCTGTCGGCCGACTACTACGAGGCGGAGCGTGTGGCCGCCGCTGTCACCGGCCGTTTCACGGTTCCGCTTGTGGGCCCGCCCCCGGAGGAGCAGGTCGAGAACAGCCTGCGCTGGGCCACCAAGGATCTCTGGGAGCGCGACCCCGAAGATCCTGCCACGACGGAGGCTCAGCTCGAGCCGATGGACATCCGCTTGGAGCAGGCGGAGAAGAAGGCGGAGGCCGTCGCCCAGAAGCTGGTCGCCGACCAGGGGCGTGGCACCGTCCAGGAGGCGGTACGTCAGGACCGACAGGCCACCGCGTGGGCTCGCGCAGCTGCCCTTGGCGCCTGCGCGTTCTGTAAGATGCTCGCTTCCCGCGGAATCGTCTATAAGCAGGACACGGCAGGTTTCCGGTCCCACGACGGCTGTCATTGCGGCGTGATTCCGGTGTTCAAGGGGCAGAAGTTCGAGCTGTCTGCTCATGCGCGTGAGTGGGAGCGGATCTACCGCGACTACGCCGCACCCTATCCGGGCGATCAGCTCCGCCGTTTCCGGCGGGCTCTCGCCGATCACGGGCATCTGCCCGTTCTGTAACCCCCATGGCCGCCCTGGAGGTGGCCTTCTCTCAGCCCCTGGAGGGCCGTTTCACCATGCCCGAAATCGAGGAGACCGAGCAGTCCGTCGAGGAACCGCAGGTAGCCGAGCCCGCCCAGGAGGCGGACGACGAAGAAGCGGAACCCTTCGACGCAGAGCGGGCCAAGAAGGCGATCAACAAGAAGAACGCCGAGGCCAAGGCCCTTCGGGAGCGCCTCAAGGAAGCGGAGCCCCTGCTGGCCGAACTGCAGCGCCTCAAGGATGCCGAGAAGTCGGAGTCTGAGCGCCTGAGCGACCAGCTGACTGCCGCGCAGGAGCGGGCCACAAGGGCTGTTCGCGCTGCCGTCGCCTCAAAGGTCGAGGCCATGGCCAGGGACTTCGCGGACCCGGAGGACGCGGTCGGCTCGCTGGACCTCGCCGCCTATGTGGACGAGGACGGCGCTATCGACACCGACGCCATCAAGGACGCCCTCGCCGATCTCCTCAAGCGCAAGCCGCACTGGGCCCGTCCCGACGAGGGCGGCCCGCGCCGCCCCGCCCCGGACCGCACCCAAGGCTCTTCGGGCAACGGCAACCGAACCCCCTCCAACCCCGGCGAGGTCTTCGCCGGAATCATGCAGCAGGCCCTGAAGGGCCACTGAGAGAGGTAGCCCTCAATGGTTGCGACCGCACCCATCAAGCTGAGCGACATCAATGCCACGTTCCTCCCGCCCACACTGACCGGCCCCATCTTCGAGAAGTCCGTCGAGCAGAGCGCCATCATGAGCCTCGCCCGCCGGGTCCCTCTGTCGATGTCGGCTAACACGGCCGTGCCGGTGCCGCTGGACGTGCCGACCGCCGACTGGGTCGAGCAGGCCGGCCGTAAGCCGCTCGGTACGGGCGGCGTCGACATCAAGACGATGACCGGCAAGAAGATCGCCGTCCTCATTCCGGTCGCGATGGAGGTCGTGCAGTCCAACGCTGCTGGCCTCTGGACTCAGCTTCAGTCCGACCTGCCGACCGCGTTCTCCCGGGCCTTCGACCGGGCCGCGATCCACGGCAAGACAATGAAGGGCGCCACCGGCCCCTTCGCCGACTACCTCGCCGAGACGACCAAGTCGGTCACGATCGGGACGGCTTCGCAGGCCACGGGCGGTATCTACAAGGACATCGTCAACGGCATGCGGGAGGTTGTCACCGACGACTGGGACTACACCGGTACCGTCGCCGACCATCGTCTCCAGCTGGACCTGCTGGGGGCGACCGACACCACCGGCCGTCCCATCTTCGTCGAGACGCGCGAGCCGGGGATGGGCATGGCTGTGGCCGGCTCGCTGGTCGGCAACCCGCTGGCCTACTCCCGCGCGGTGTCCGGCAAGCTGAGGCGCCAGTCGGGGACGGTCGACACCGGCCTGCGGGCCATCGGCGGTGACTGGTCCCAGACCGCCTACGGCGTCGGCATGGACATCACGGTGAAGATCAGCCGTGAGGCGACGTACATCGACGAGGACGGCGGCGTGCACTCGGCCTTCCAGGAGAACCTCGTTCTCCTGCTGGCGGAGGCCTACTACGGGTTCGTCCTGGGCGACGTCGAGGCGTTCGTCAAGTACCTGGCGGCCGGCGGCTCCTCCTGATGCCGGGCGTGGGGGGTGGCCGGGCGCCGATGCGGATCGTCGCCCGGCTGCACGGCTACCCGCCGCGCCACAACGCCGGAGCCGAGTGGATGGTCCAATCCATGTTCAGGGCCCTGGTCGAGCGAGGTCACGACGTGTCGGTGTGGCTGTCCCGCTACACCGACGACAAGGCGGACTACGAGCTTGACGGCGTCAAGGTCATCCCGCTGCAGTCCCGCCTCGACGCGGGTACGGCTATCCGCCAGGCAGACGTTGTCGTCTCCCACCTGGAGAACGTGCCGTCGGCCGGGGCCCTGGCCCGCGGGTACGGGAAGCCGCTGGCGGTGGTCTGTCACAACACCCACCGGCAGAGCTTCCGGGAGATGGCGGGCGGCTGTGAGCTGGCCGTCTACAACTCGCAGTGGATGAAGCGCGAGGCGGAGCTGTTCTTCGCCGAGTACCCGAAGGGCGTCCGGCCGGGCCGGGATGTCATCGTCCGGCCGCCCGTCTTCGCCGACGAGTACCGGACGAAGCCCGGTAACAAGGTGACCCTGGTCAACCTGAACTTGGAGAAGGGCGGCGCCCTCTTCGAGAAGCTGGCCCGCAGGATGCCTGACGTCGAGTTCCTCGCGGTCGTCGGCGCCTACGGCGAGCAGATCGTCCCTGATCTGCCGAACGTCAAGGTCATCGACCACATGTGCGGCCACGAAATGCGGGACAACGTGTACGGCAGGACGAAGATCCTGCTGATGCCGTCGTCCTACGAGTCGTGGGGCCGTGCCGGGGTTGAGGCTATGGCCAGCGGCATCCCGGTGATCGCCCACCCCACGCCAGGGCTGTGCGAGTCGCTGGGCGAGGCGGGCGTGTTCATCAACCTGCATGACGTGGACGGCTACGAGATGGCCATTCGCAAGCTGCTGACCAGCAAAACCGAGTACGGGCTGGTCGCGAAGCGCGCAAAGGCCCGCTCTGCCGAACTGGATCCCGCCCCGGACCTGGCCACCTGGTGCGATGCCGTGGAGGCCCTGACCTAGGAGGCTCCGATGGCATTCGTCCCTCCTACCGCCGAGCAACTGGCCCTCTACCTGGGGCTGGAGGAGATCTCCGGCGACCGGGCGGATCTACTGATCGAGCAGGCTGTCGCGCTGGCTCAGTCGGTCGTCAAGCCTCTGCCGGACGAGGCGACCGCGGTCGTTCTGTCCGTGGCCGGCAGGGCCTACGTCAATCCGCAGCAGGTGTCCTACGAGACGATCGGCCCGATGTCGGTCCAGCGTCCGACGGGCTCCGGAGGGCTGTACCTGACCAAGGCCGACAAGGCGGCTCTCAAGAGCCTGGCCGGCCGGGGCGGGGCGTTCACGGTCGACCCGACGCCGGAGACGGCGGATCCGTCGCCGAGCTGGCCGGTCGATGACACCTACGGTGCCGGGCTGGAGTACGAGCCCGGCTGGGGGTGGGTGTAGTGCCCGCCCCGTACCCCTACGGCGAGACTGTGGTGCGCCTGCGTCGCGGAACCTCGCCCGGCCGGGACCCGCGCGGCCAGCCGATCCCCGGCACCCTGACGGAGACACCGATCGCGGGATGCGTTGTCACTCCGCGGGCCGAGTCCCCGCAGGTCGGCGGGGAGCAGCAGCAGGCCAGGGATACGGTGATCGTCGGCTGGACGGTGTACGCGCCGCCCGGATCCGACATCGTCACCACCGACCAGGTCCGGATTCGCGGCGAGGTCTGCGAGATCACCGGCCAGCCCGGCGATTGGGGTCAGTCCCCGTTCACGGGCACGGCCGGCCCGGTCCAGTTCGCTGCTGACCGGGTCACCGGCTAGCCGTTACGGGCCTGCTCGATCGCGGCGACCAGCTTGGCTGCACCGTTGTTGCTGCGGTGCGGGATCGACAGGCTGTGCGGATCCGATTGGGGCGGGCGACCCCCCGACAGGAGACTGCTCGATTCGGCGGCGGGGGCGCTGCCCGGCAGAACGAACTGCAGGTAGCCGTGGAACAGGCGTGTGGCTGGCTTCAGCCTGGTGCCGGTCACGTCTGCTGCTCGGAGCCGGAACTCGCGCGGCTGCTGCCCGACCGCCCGCTTCACGATGGTGATCCATTCCCCATCGAAGCTGACGCTGCCCTGCACGCCCTTGACGTCCATGCGACCCCCCAGGTTGAGGAGGCGAGGCTATGGCTGCCCGATTCAAGATGTCCAACCGCGGAGTCGGTCAGCTGCTGAACTCGCCGATGATCTCTGCGGAGATGCTGCGTCGCGCGCAGGTCATCAAGGGCGTGGCTGAGGCGATTTCCCCTGTCGGCGGACCAGGTGACCCGCACC
This sequence comes from Streptomyces sp. NPDC054840, assembly GCF_053611065.1. Lineage (NCBI taxonomy): Bacteria > Bacillati > Actinomycetota > Actinomycetes > Kitasatosporales > Streptomycetaceae > Streptomyces > Streptomyces sp. NPDC054840. The sequence continues at coordinate 11,090 of NZ_JBSGZP010000013.1, read as the reverse complement.
CAGGCAAGTACAAGGCGTCCTGGTACGCCAAGGTGGAGCGCAAAGGAATCGGCCGGTCGAGGAAGAAGCGGCCGGTCGGCGTGGTCGGGAACAGCGTCTACTGGGCCCGCTGGGTCGAGTTCGGCACCGAGCGCGTCCACGCGCACCACGTGCTGCTACGGGCAGCCCAGATTGGTGGCCGTTGATGGCTGCGGTCGGCTCTGTGGACGTTGAGCTCCTGGTCATTCAGTGGCTTCAGGCGCAGTTGGGCAGCGGGGTCGTGGTTCGTGATGAGCTCGACAACAATCTGCTGGCTGAGCTGCCCACGGTCCAGGTCGAGCGGATTGCTGCCGGCGACGATGACGGGTTCCGGGTCGACCGGGCACTTGTCGACATCGACGTGTACGCCTCCACCCGAGGCGCAGCCGTGGCGATGGCTACGCAGATCCGTGGTCTGGTGCTGGGGATCCTGCCCGGGTCCACCACGGGCGGCGCGGTCGTCGGCCGCGTGGCGACTGTCACGGCTCCTGGCGTCCGCCCCTACGAGAACACCGGGCTCCGCCGCGTCGGGGCCACCTATGAGATCTACAGTCACCCGGTCTCCTGACCGGTCCAGGACCGCGCCGGCCCTGTCCCGACCCCGTCCGTTGGCGGGGTCTTCGCATGTAGGAGACCCACCTCATGGTCAACATCACTCGCGCCGCGGACCTGACTCAGATCGGCGCCAACGGCGGCGGATGGGTTGCGGATGTCGGCACCGCAGCTCCCGCGACCCCCCTGACCCAGCCCGCTGCGGCCTGGAAGCCCCTCGGCTGCATCTCCGATGACGGCCTCGTCCAGGGCTTCGACGAGGACTCTCAGGAGTTCACGCCGTGGGGCCTAACGTCCCCGATCCGCACCCAGATCACCAAGAGCCTCCGGACGTTCAAGCTGACCGCCTGGGAGACCAGCCGGACCACCGTCCAGTCTCTCCAGTACCGGATCCCGGTCGCCGAACTCGCGCCGGTCGGCTCTTTGACGAGCTTCGCGGAGACCGCATCTCCGGTTCCGGACCGGCGCGCATTCTGGTTCGCCATCTTCGACGGCGACACCTCGCGAGGCTTCTACGTCCCCGAGGGCGAGGTCAGCGACCGCGCCGACGTCACCCACAAGCAGGACCAGATGGCGGGCTTCGAGTGGACCATCACGGCCTACCCGGACGCCGCCGGAAACACCGTCTACCACGCCGACATGGTCCCGGTCACGCCCGACTACATCGGGTCCTGACCCCAGAACGGCGGGCAGGCCGATACCTGGCGCGGTCCCGGCCTGCCCGCTTCACATGCTTCGACCGCGCCCCCGTGAAAGGACCGTGCCATGACCGAGAACGACCCTGAAGTGACTCCCGCCGAGGCGCAGGAGATCGAGGCCTCCGGCCACTACTTGAGCGCCGCACTCTGCGGCAAGACCCTGGAAATCGTGCCTTCCGGCGCCTGGCGGCAGAGCGCCATGCGCATGCTTCGCGAGGGCGACATCGACGGGTTCATGGACCAGGTTCTCAGCCCGGAGTCCTACGAGCTGTACCTGGACCTCGACCCCACGAACGACGAGGTCGGCGAGTTCGTCAACGGTGCCGGCGAGGCCTCCGGCGAGCCGATGGGAAAGTCCAGTGGACCCAAGGCGTCGCCGAGGCGCACGCGGAAGCGCTAGAAGCCGACTTGGCCCATCACTACCCGCGAGACGCCGACCAGATGGACGCCTACCGCCGCGGAGAGATGTCGAACCGGCGGCTTCGGGTCCTGATTCAGGGCCTGCCGCCGGAGTCGGCGACTCTGACGGCTCTGCGTGCGGAGATGCCCGAAGAAGAGCTGGACAGGCAAGCGGAGGCCGGCGAGCCGGAGAAGGCGCGCTGGTCCCAGAGCGAGCTGCTGCTGGCCTCGGCCATCGACGCTTTGCGTCGGGTCGAGTACGTGCTGATCTGCGCGAACACCGACAGCAAGGGGAAGCGACCAAAGCCCCCTGAGCCGATCGCCCGTCCGGGTGTGAGGACGAAGCAGGCCAAGCCGGTCCTGACCGAAACGGGCGCCAACAAGCTGTTCGAGTTGATCAACGGCGGCGCGGCCTGACGCGCGGGAGGAGGCTCCCGTGGCGATCACCGTGGGCTCGGTCGAGGTCGATGTCATCCCCAACACCAGGGGGATCTACGCACGTCTGCAGGCCGGTCTGGTGCCTGCCGCAACCCGCGCCGGAGACGACGCAGGAGAGGCGGCCGGCCGCTCGTTCGGGCCCGCAATGCAGCGTCAGCTGGGCGCTGTGGGGCTGTCGATCGGGGAGCAGATCGGCCAGCAGATCTCGAACCGGATCGTTGCCCAGCTTCGAGGCTCCCTCTCTCAGGGGCTTCAGCAGGGAGGCCCTCAGGCGCGCGCCACCGCAGCCCGCGAGGGGCAGGAGGTCGGGGGAGCGTTCTCCCGGTCGCTGAAGGCCAAACTCGAAGCCGCCTTTCGCTCGCTCCCTAAGATCAATATCGACGCGAATACATCCGAGGCCGACTCGGACCTGCAGGCCTTGCGCGTTCGGATGGAGACGCTGGCGTCGAAGCGGATCGGTATCGACATCGACGCCGCTGCCGCCAAGGCTGAGATTCGTCTCATCGAGGCAGAGTTGGAGCGTCTCGGCGCCCGGCACCCCAACGTGCAGGTTCGCGCCGATACGGCTGCGGCGCGCGCGCAGCTTGCTCTCGTCCGGGCGGAGATCGACGCGGTCGACGGTAAGCGGGCGCGGATCGACGTCGACACCTCCGGTGCGCTCTCTGCCATCCTCCATCTGACCGTTGCCATCGGCGGTCTTGCCGTCATCCCGGCGATTCCTATCCTCGCCGCCGGTATCGGCGCGATCGGCTCGGCTGCGGTGGCCTCGGCGGCTGGCGTCGGCGCCCTTGCTGCCGTGGCCGCGCCCGCCTTCATCAACATTGCCGGCGCCTTGCAGGCTCAAAAGGCGGCTCAGGAGGCGGCGACCGCTGCGTCGCAGCGTGGAGCGCAGGGCGCTGCTCAGGCTGCCATCGCGCAGGCCAAGTACCAGGCCGCGCTCGACAAGCTTTCGCCCTCGGCGCGTGGCACGTTCGACGCCTTCCAGTCCCTGCGGACCGCGTTCAAGGGCTGGTCGGAGTCCCTTCAGCCTGCCGTGATGCCCCTCTTCACGCGCGCGCTGGACGGGATACGGAATAGCCTTCCGGGCCTGACCCCGTTCGTCCTGGCCGCGGCCAAGGCGATCGGCATCCTGCAGGACAAAGTGAGTGCCGGCTTCAAGTCCCCGTGGTGGATCAGCTTCCGTGACGACCTCGCGAAGGCTGTCGTCCCGGCGACGGTCGGCCTGGGCGTCGCCATCGGCAACGTCTTCAAGACCCTCGGCGGGATCGTTGATGCCTTCCTGCCGCACATGGATGAGATCTCCTTGCGGATGCGGGAGATCACCGGTCGCTGGGCCACGTGGGCGACCGGCCTGAAGGGGACCGACAAATTCACGAACTTTCTCGCTTACTCGGCCGAGCAGGGCCCGATCCTGGCGAAGGTCATAGGCGACATCGGTGCCGCGATCTTCCAGATTTCGCGGGCGACGGCGCCCCTTGCCGGGCCCGTCCTGGGCACCCTGGGAGCAGTGCTGACCGCGGTCGCTTCCATCGCCGAGACGCTGCCTTGGCTGATCCAGCTGATGTATGCGGCCTGGGTCGTTACGAAGCTGTGGACTCTCTCGCTGATCATCTTCAACGCGGTGATGAGCGCCAACCCCATCGTGCTGATCGTCATTGGCATCGTCGCCCTCGTTGCTGCGGTCATCTACGCCTACAAGCACTGGACGTGGTTCCGTGAGGTCGTAGACGCCGCCTGGCGCGGGATCGTCGCCGGCGCCCAGTACGTCTGGGCCATTCTGCAGCCGATCCTGGCCGGTATCTGGACTGCCCTCCAGGTCGTGGGCGCCGTCGCGCTGTGGCTCTGGGAGAACGGCATACGGCCCGCGTTCGAGCAGATCTGGCAGGCCGCGCGCTTCCTCTGGGCGGTCGTGGCCGTCGCGGTGATCGCGCCGTTGGTCATCTGGTTCAAGATCCTCGGCGCGATCGCAATGTGGCTCTGGGAGTCGACGTTCAAGCCCGCGTTCGAGGGCATTGCGGCCGCCGCCATGTGGCTCTGGACTGCTTTCCTGCGGCCCGTGTTCGGCTGGATCGCCGATGCTGCGGTCTGGCTGTGGCGGGAGAAGATCAGCCCGGCCTGGGAGGCCCTGCGGCTCGGAACGCGCTTGTTGGGTGAGCGCTTCCGGGAACTCCGGGACTCCTACGTCAAGCCGATCTTCGAGTGGATCGCCGAAAAGGCGGGCTGGCTGTACGAGAACGGCATCAAACCCCACTTCGACCGAATCAAGACCGCTGTCGGCCTGGTGAAGGATGCCTTCAGTCTCGCCCGGGACGGCATCAAGACCGTCTGGAACGAGCTCGAAGAGATCACGCGTAAGCCCGTCCGGTTCATCGTCGAGACCGTCTACAACGGCGGCATCGTGCCCGTCTGGAACGCCGTCGCCAAGATCGCGGGCCTCAATCAACTGGAGAAGATGAGGTTCGCGACCGGCGGCTCAGTCTTCGGTGCCGGCACCGCAACCTCCGACTCGATTCCGGCATTGCTCTCTAACGGCGAGCATGTGTGGACGGCAAGGGAGGTGCAGGCAGCAGGCGGCCACTCGGTTGTCGAATCGCTTCGCTCCCGCGCACTCCAGAGCGGCGCCACCTTCGCGGCCGGCGGCGCTGTGGGCCTTCCTCGGTTCGCGGACGGAGGCGTCGTCGACTGGCTGTCCGGCAAGGCGCAGCAGATCGGCAGCGCCGTCATGACGGCCTTCGACTTCATGGCGAACCCTGCCAAGGGCTGGGACACCGCGACTCAGGTTCTACGCGACAAGATCGGCGAGAACCTCACGGGCAATCAGTGGGCTCAGGCTCTGAGTCAGCTGCCTCTGGCCATGCTCAAGGGCTTGAAGACCAAGGTCATCACGGCGACCGAGGAGCTGATCGGCGGAGGTACCGCCTCGGGTTCCGTGGCCGCCGCAATGGGCTTCGCCCGCTCACAGGCCGGCAAGCCCTACCAGTGGGGCGGCGCCGGCAATCCCAGCTGGGACTGCTCCGGGTTCATGTCCGGCATCCAGAAGGTCATCCTGGGGCAGTCGCCGCTCGGCCGCCTCTGGTCCACGTTCAGTTTCCAGGGCGACACTGCCCCGGCCGGCTGGCACCGAGGCCTCCGCTCACCCTTCATGGTCGGCATCACCAACAACGGTGTCGGCCACACCGCCGGAACCCTCGCCGGGATGAACGTCGAGTCCCGCGGTGGAGAGGGCGTGGTCGTCGGCAGCCGGGCCCGCGGCTACAACAACAGCCTGTTCCAGGACTGGTACGGATTCGCGCCGGCCCTCGGGAAGTTCGACTCGGGAGGCTATCTCCAGCCGGGCATGAACCTGGCCTACAACGGCACCGGTCGGCCGGAACCGGTGTTCACCACGCAGCAGGCGAATGCCCTGACGCGAATGAGCACCAGTCCGGCCAGTGGAGGTCTTCAACCGGGCGACGCTCTCACCCTCGTCGTTGGCGAGCACGAGTTCGACGCCTACGTCGACACCCGCGCGGATGCCCGAGTCGTGGGCGGCATGAGGCAACTGGGCCAGACGACGCAGCCTGGACGGAGGGGGTAGAGCATGGCGATCCCCGGCAACTTCCTGTCAGCGGTCACGGAGTCCGTGGACCCCAACACCTCGGGCTGGCTCGCGAAGCTCAATTGCGCGATCAGTAATGGGACGGGTGGCCGTAACGGCAATGGGACTCTCAAGCTGACGTCCACGGCGAGTGGGGAGATGCAGGCGCGTACTGCCTCCTCATACGCTGTGACGGTCGGCCAGGAGTACCAGGCCTTCGCCGATGCTTCCGGTGCGACGGTGCCGGAGCGGATCGGTATCCGCTGGATGACTGCGGCGGCCGCCGAGATCAGCATCACGTGGTCGCTGTCGACTGCGACCGCGTCGGCGACCTGGCACCGGATCGCGGTCTCGGGAGTCGCCCCGGCTACGGCGGCCTCGGCGCAGGTGGTGGTCTCAGCATCGCCCGTCGCAGGCGGGGTGATCAATCACTTCGAGAACGTCTGCCTCGGCACCCCGATGCGCACACAGGGCAACCTGTTGTCGGCGGATGCGGAGGGTATCGAGCACGCGACCCTGAAGTGGGTGTCGGAGAGCAACTGCTCGGTCGCCCGGCAGGCGCCGATGGTGTCCTGGCCGGTCGACTACTACCTGGCGGGCGGCCAGGTTTTGGCGCTGACCGTCACCGCGAACGGCAACGCAGCAGCCAAGATCACGGAAAAGCCAGCAGCGACGGCGGGTACCGAGTACGTCGGCTACTGCTACCTCAGCCCTCCCACCTCCGGCTCCACGACCTGGGTGGAGCTGCGGTTCTACACGGCTGCGGATGTCCTGCTGACGGCAACCCGCTCGAACCTTGCGGCGCCGGGGACCGGCTACTACCAGCAGCGCGTGTCCGCGGTCGCCCCAGCGACGACCGCGTATGCGACGCTCGCCGTCGGCATCACCACGGGTACGGCCGCGCAGGTGATGCGGATCGACGGCGCGGTCATTACGACCGCCCCCGTGATCCGTGAGGGCAGCATCATCCCTTACGCGGACGCCAGCTTTGAGAAGGATGCGGCCGGCTGGACGGTGGTCAGTGGTGTCGCAACGCTGGCCCGGTCCACGCCGTGGGGTGCTTATGCCATCGACGGCGCCTACGCCCTGACCGTGTCGTCGGCGACGGCCACGGCCAGCACGATCCGCTCCGCACGCTTCCCGGCCGGGGCTGCTGCCGGGCTGAGTTTCCGGTGCCAGCTGTACACGAACGTCAGCGCGGGCGGGTGGACGATCCAGCGTCACATCCGCTGGTACGACGCCGCCAACAACAGCCTCGGCCTCACCTCTTCGACGTCGGCTGCCGCGCCGACCCCCGACTGGTGGGTCCTCACGCACAGCGGGACGGCTCCCGCGCTCGCCACGCAGGCCGCGGTGGAACTGACGCTGACGGCGACGGCTGTCTCGTCGGCGCTGCGGGTGGATGCGGTGCAGGTGTGGGAGGCGCTGCCGCTGATCGCGGTGGCCGCTGACGACACGACAGCCGTGATCACCCTGACGCTGCGGGAGCTGACCGCCGGCTATCTCCTGACGGTGTGGCGGACCACGTCGGACGGTGCGCGGACCCTGGTCCGGGGGGCTTCCGGTCTCATCCAGTACGAGGAGATCACCGCCGACCAGGTCATCATCGAGGACGCCGAGGCCCCGCTGGGGGTGCCGGTGACGTACTACGTGGAGATCGTCGCCGATGTCGCCGCGACCCCGGAGTCCCGGACCAGCGACAGTGTCGAGCTCGATCCGGGTGACACCCAGTACGCGTGGCTGAAGGATCCCGGCCGCCCGGACCGCAACATGCGGGTGATGATGGCGGAGCCTCCGTCCTGGTCGCGGCCGATCGCGCAGGCCGAGTACCGGGTCCGTCGCCGCCGCAACTCCGTGGTCCTCAGCGACGTCCGCGCCGGCCTCGAGGGAACCCTGACCGTTTTCACGCAGACCGACGACGAGCGGGAGGCGCTGCACCGGCTGCTCGACTCCGGGTCGGTGCTGCTGTGGCAGGCCGCCCCCGGCCACGGTGTCGACGACATGTACATCGCGGTCGGCGCCGCAGCGGAGGGCCGGCAGGGGATGGCGACGGATACGTGGCGGACCTGGCAGCTGCCCGTCAAGCAGGTCGATATGCCCGTCACGGTGGGCGTCGCGAGCTCCTCCGGCCGTACCTGGCAGGACATCCTCACCGAGAATGCGACTTGGGCCGAGGTGCTGTCCAAGTACCTCACCTGGGAGGACGTGTTCCTGGACCGGCAGATCGGAGTCTGATGTACGCCGTCTCCGACCGCTTCCTGCAGGCCATCGCCGAGTCCCACGACGTTTCCGTCGAGGTGGTCCTCATCCGCACCGACGGCACCTCGGAGACTCTCGACATCACTGGTGGCAGCGTGTCCGTCGACCGGAGCGCGTCGGTGCGCCGCACCTGCACGGTCACGCTCGCCGACCCGACCCTCATCCCGCGGACCGCCGCCGACAAGGTGTCCATCTACGGTGCACGGCTGCGGATCAGTCGCGGCGTCCAGTACGGCGACGGCTCCCAGGAGCTGGTGCCGCTCGGGGTTTTCCGGATCGACAGTGTCAGCGGCGACGTCGATGAGGGGCCCGTCTCCATCACGGGCAAGGGCCTCGAAGTGGTGGTCGCCGACGACCGGTTCACGACCCCGTACCGGGCGTCGGGGACTGCGGTGAGCGCCGTCACCTCCCTGATCCAGCGTTCCATCCCGACCGCCTCCGTGGTCATCGGGACGGTTGCGGATGTTCCGATCGGCGCCCGGACCTGGGACGTCGGGGCCGATCCGTGGGCGGCGGTCGGGGAGCTCGCTTCCGTCATCGGCGCCGAGGTGTACGCCGACGGCTCCGGGGCGTTCGTCATCACCGAGCTGCCCGACATCCTCACCAGCAGCCCAGTGTGGACGGTCTCGGCAGCCGAGGGCGGCACTTACGTCGAAGCCAGCCGAGGCATGAGCAGTGACGCGGTCTTCAACGGGATCCTCGCCGGCGGGGAGAACAGCGAGGCCGGTGTCGCCCCGTTCCAGGTGCTCGTCGTTGACTCCGACCCCGGCAGCCCCACGTACTGGGACGGTCCTTACGGGCATCGCCTTGCCCCGCAGCCGGTGACCTCCCCGGCGATCCTCACCTCCATCCAGGCGACCGCGGCGGCGACGCTGCGGCTGCGGCAGGCCCAGGCCGCGAACGCCTCCGCCGATCTGACCACGCTGCCCAATCCGGCGTTGGAGGTGGGCGACGTTCTGCGGGTCGTCTATGCGGACGGCACCGCCGAACTCCACCAGGTCAGCGCGTTCCCGGTCCCGCTGGACGTCGGCGGAGCGTTCACGATCCGCACGATCTCCGCGAAGGAGGATGCGTGAGCTCAGTACAGCAAGCCGCCTCCGACCTCGCCGACATCCTTCACGCCCAGGTGCGGCAGGCCTCCGACCAGGATCCCAGCATCCGCGGCGCGGACTGGCGGCTGGCCGTCGTCGCATCGATCCAGACCACCGGCACCGTCACGACCACCGACGGGATCATCGCCCGTCGTACCGACCTGTACGTCACACCCGTCGTCGGCGACACGATCATCCTCACCGTGTCCGGCATGGGCAACTGGCTCGCCCTCTGCCGGACGGCGCCCGCGTCCACGGCCGGCACCTGGCAGGCCCTGCCGTACAGCGGCACGTGGTCCGCCTGGGGAGGCGGGTACCTCTCACCTGGCTACCGCATCAACGGCGACGGCACCGTCTCCCTGTGCGGTCTGGCCAGAGCACCGGCCTCCACGACCACGGCATCGACACTGGCCACGCTGCCTGTTGGTGCGCGGCCTACCGCGACGGTCCGCCTCGACATCACTGTCAACTCCGGCTTGCACGCCGCACTCGAAATCTCTACGGCCGGCGTGCTCCTGGTCGCCGACTTCGTGGGCACGGCCCTCTGGGCCGCCCTCGACGGCGCCGTGTTCCGCATCTCATAGAAGAGGGGGCGCCCCGTGGCGACCGACGTATACGGGCAGGGCTTCCAGGTCGCAGCCCTCACAGACCCGCCGAACGCGCAGACTTTGGCCACGAACCTGGCGCTGATGGCCGGGCAGACCGTCATGCGGTTCACGAACGCCGCCGCCCGCGCTGCCGCGATCACCAGCCCGGTCGCGGGCATGCACGCCTACCTCGTGACCGAGAAAAGGCTCACCTACTACGACGGCACCGCATGGATCATCCAGAACACCAACGCGTTCGTGTACGCGTCGGCCACCCAGTCGGTCCTGAACAACACGGCCACCACGATCAACATCAACGCGGCGATCGTCGATGACACAGCCGGGCTGAATGTCGCAGGCCACTACTGGCAGACCCCCATGGCGGGCGTATACCGGATGACCGCCATGGTGTCCTGGGTCGGCGGCGGAGGCGGCTGGCGGACCCTGTGGCTCAACAATAACGGCGTCCAAATCGTGGGCTCTCAGGGCGGATCCGTCGGCGGGTCCGTCGGCACCACACAGGAGCGCACCGTCGTCGCCTCGCTGGCCGCCGGACGTCAGATATCCCTGCTCGCCCTGCAGCAGTCCGGCAGCCCCCTCAGCACCGACCTCCCCGGCAACGTCGCCGGGTCCATCGACATTCAGTTCCTGCACGCCTGACCGCCCAGCCCCGGACCGTACCGGCCGGGGCCTTCGCATGTCTGGAGGTTCCGCCCGTGGGCGAAATCTGGATTCCCGAGGCCATCCGGCTCGGCGCTAGCAGCAGCGGTGGCGTGATGGACACCCCGGGCAGCCCGCCCCGCTCGGTGTGGCACACCACGGAGGGCAGCTCGGGCACCCGGGCCGCCTTCGACGCCACCGCCGACTACCTGATCGAGAAGGCGTCCGAGCCGCACATCCTGTACGACCCGACCACCGACATGCTCGGTCAGTTCCTGCCGCTCAACCTCAGCGCCCGAGCCCTCCGCAATGCCGACTCCGTGCGGACCAACCGGACCGGCAAGGTGTGCATCCAGGTCGAGGTCATGGCCAAGGCGGCGAAGGCCTTCACCGGCTACTGGAAGCCCGGCCCGAACTTCCGGGCCCTGCTCCGTGCGATCCGCTCCTGGGGCATCCCGGACGAGTGGCCCGCGGGCCGTCTCGCTCAGTCGTACAGCGACGACTCGCCCCGCCCCCTGACCATCTGGCAGACCCGGGGCGGCCACTACGGGCACTCCAACGTTCCCGGAAACGATCACTGGGACCCGGGAGCCATCGACCGGGTTGCCCTCCTGAACGCCGGCGCCACTCAGCCCACCACACCCCCTCAACAGGAGGACATCGTGACCCCCGCAGAAATCCAGGCCATCGCCGCCGCGGTGTGGAATCACCCGCTGCCGAACATCACGACCGCCGGCGTCGAAGACGGCAAGACGAAGGAGGCGTTCTGGCTGCTCGTCTGGCAGGACTACGCCCACAAGCAGGTCATGGA